>JAEZMP010000118.1 GCA_023442215.1 Pseudomonadota bacterium | reverse complement strand
GAAGGCGCTCTAGAGGATGCCGTAGCGGGCATAGACCTCGCCGAGCAGCATGCCCTGTTCGAGGTGCTCGCGGCTCCTGTTCTCGCCGTTGATCTTGTCCAGCGCCGCCGCGATCACCTCTCCGGCGAGGGCGTGCGGGATCACGACGACGCCATCGACATCGCCGAACACGAGGTCGCCCGGCTCGACGCGCACGCCGCCGCATTCCACCGGCACGTCGCGCGCCGTCATCTCGGCGCGGCCCTTGGTGTCGAGCGGGCCGATGCCGCCGTGGAACACCGGGAAGCCCAGCCGGCGGATGTGGCGCACGTCGCGCACCAGTCCGTCGGTGACGCAGCCGCCGGCGCCGCGGCAGCGCGCGGCAGTGGTCAAAAGCTCGCCCCACGGCGCGATGCGGGTGGTCGGGCCGTCGCAGGCCAGCACCACGATGTCGTCCTCGCCGAGATCGTCGACGAGCGCGATCTCCACCTCGTAGGGGTTGCGCCCCTCGGTCACGCCGTAGACGTTGGCATAGAGCCCGGTGCGGGCGCGGCCGAACATCACCTTGTCCTCGTCGAGCGGGCGCACGAACGGGCGCATCGCCTGGTCCGCCCGGCCGAAGCTGTCGAGCACGTCCGACAGCACCGCCGAATAGAGCACGCCCTTGAGGGCCTTGAAGTCGATGTCGGTCGCCATGACCGTTCCTCCCTTTGGGCGCCGTCGCGGGCGCGTTGCCTCACTCGTCGCCGCCCGATGCCGCATGGGCCGGGGCGACGAAGCGCACCGCCACGAGGCAGAGCGCGGTGGTGAACAGAAGCACCAGCGTCACCAGCGCGTTGATGTCCGGCGTGAAGCCGAGGCGCATCATCGCCCACAGCCGCACCGGCAGCGTGCTCTGGGTGCCGGTCACGAGCAGCGTGATCATGGTCTCGTCGAACGACAGCGCGAACGCGAGGATCGCGCCGCCGGCCATCGCCCCGGCGAGGTTCGGCAGCAGCACGAGGCGGAACGTCTGCCACCGGCTGGCGCCGAGATCGTAGGAGGCCTCCACCAGGCTGCCGCTCAGCGATTGCAGCCGCACCAGGATGGTGCGGTAGACCAGCGCCAGCACGAACACGGTGTGGCCGATGATGACCGTCAGGATCGAGCGCTCGAAATTGATCTCGCGGAAGAAGATCAGCAGCGCGAGGCCGGTGATGATCGGCGGCATCAGGAACGGCAGGAAGATCACGAACTGCAGGAACCGCCGGCCCTTCGCCTCGGGCGAGGCGACATAGAGCGCGAGCCCGGTCGCGATCGCGACCGAGAGCACCACCGCCGAGGCGCCGACGATCAGCGTCGTCCGCAGCGCGGAAAGCACGCTTTCGTTGGCGGTCAGGGCGACATAGGCACTCGCCGTCGGCTGCGACCAGTCCACCGCGCCGTGGCTGACGGCGAAGAACGAGGACACGATCGGCACCAGCAGCGGCCCGTAGAGCAGCGCGAACACCAGCCCGGTGACGGCGACGAGCACGACCGTGCCCACCCGCTTCATCGGGCTGTCCTTCACCCGCCGCGCGGGCGGGGCGGCGACACCAGAGGCGGCGGCGGTTTTCGGGGCCGTCATTGCGTCTGCCTCCGCGTTCCCGCCCAGCCGCCGAGCGCGATGGCCGCGATCACCGCCGCCGCCAGGATGACGGAAAGCGCGGCGCCGAACGGCCAGTTGAAGGCGGTTCCGAACTGGCTGTAGATGATCCGCCCGAAGGTGAAGCCGGACTGGCCACCCACCATCTGCGGGGTGAGGAAGTCGCCGATCGCCAGCACGAACACGAAGCTCATCGCGCTCGCCACCCCGGGCAGGCTGAGCGGCAGCGTCACCCTCAGGAACGTCTGCAGGTCGCTGGCGCCGAGATCGGCGGAGGCGTGCCGGAGCGCCTTGGGAATATTTTCCAGAGACAGGAAGATCGGCAGGATCGCGAACGGGATCAGCAGCACCGTCAGCGTCAGGAGCACGGCGTTGAGGTTGAACACGAACAGCATCGACGGCTCGCTGATGATGCCGAGCGCCATCAGCGTGCGATTGAGCAGGCCGTTGCCGCCGAGGATGCTGCGCACCGCGTAGATCTTGATGACGTAGCTCATCAGCAGCGGCACCAGCAGCAGCACCAGCACCGCGTGGCGCCGCCGGCCCTTGAGCCCGGTCAGGAACAGCGCCACCGGATAGGCGAACGCCACGCACAGCACCGCCACCGAAAGGCACAGAAGGCAGGTGCGCCAGAAGATCGGCTGGAACACCGGGTCGGTGAAGAAGCGCACATAGTTGGCGAGCGTCGGCGAGAACACGATGTCGCCGTGGTCGACGCTGAAGAAGCTGTAGGTCAGGAACAGCGCCATCGGCGCCAGGATGAAGCCGAGCGGCACCACATAGGCCGCGGCGGTCGCGAGCCACGCGGCGGCGCGGGTCCGGCCGGCGAGGGTATCGCGCGCGCTCATGCCGGAACCAGCCGGCAGTCGTCGGCGCGGAACGACAGCGTCACCGCGTCGCCCGCCGCGAGCGGGGTGCCCTCGGGCCGGCTCTGCAGCCGGGCGCGCAGCGAAATCGCCCGGTCGCCGGCCGCCGTGGCGAACGCCATGGTCGAGGCGCCGCCGAACGCGACCTGCTCGATGGTGGCGGCGATGGCGTTCTCGTGCGCCGGATCGCTGGCCGCGGCGGGGCCGATCGCCATCGCCTCCGGCCGGCAGGTGGCAAAGGCGCGGGCGCCGGCGGGTGCGGCGGCCAGCTCCGGCTGGCCCTCGATGGAGCAGAGGATGGTGCCGAGGCTCGTCTCGATGGCGCGCCGGGTCCCGCTCGCGGGGCCGAGCGTGCCGGCGATCAGATTGTTGTCGCCGAAGAACGTGGCGACGAACTCGCAGCTCGGCCGGTAATAGACCTCATGGGGCGAGCCGATCTGCTGGATGCGCCCGGCATTCATCACGCAGATGCGGTCGGCCATGGCGATCGCCTCCTCCTGGTCGTGGGTCACGAACAGGAAGGTGGTGCGGATCTCGGCCTGCACGGACTTCAGGAACGCCTGCATCTGGTGGCGCAGCGCCACGTCGAGCGCGGCGAGCGGCTCGTCGAGCAGGATCAGCCGGGGGCGGCAGACGATGGCGCGGGCGAGCGCCACGCGCTGGCGCTGGCCGCCGGAAAGCTGGGCCGGGTAGCGCTTGCCGAACGGGCCGAGGCTGACGAGCTCCAGCGCGTCGGCCACCCGGCGCGCCACCTCGGCGCGGGGCGTGCCGCGCACGGCGAGCCCGTAGGCCACGTTCGCCTCCACGCTCAGGTGCGGGAACAGCGCATAGTCCTGGAACACGGTGTTGAACGGCCGCCGGTTGATCGGCATCGCCGTGATGTCCTGTCCCTCAAGCCGGATCTCGCCGCTGGAAGGCGAGGTGAAGCCGCCGATCAGGCGCAGGATCGTGGTCTTGCCGGAACCGGACGGCCCGAGGATGGTGATGAACTCGCCGTCGCGCACGTCGAGATCGACGCCGTGCAGGATCGGCACCGTGCCGTAGGACTTGGTCACGGAGCGCAAGGTCAGGAGAACGCCGGGATCGGCCATGGGGTCCCTCGAACGACGTGAGGCGAGAGCGGGGGTCCGCCCGGACGATCCGTCCGGGCGGGAACCATCATGCGCCGCTCCTCGATCCCGGTCGACACGCGGCCGGGTCGCGGGCCGGATAGGCCCGCCGGTTGGCTGTCCGGGCGGGCCGGGTCGGCCCGCCGGTTGACCGTCTTCTGGCGGTCAGGGGGCCGCCTTCACCTCGTTCCAGATGTCGGAGCGCTTCAGCGGGTCCTCGACGGCGTCGAGCCAAACCAGCGTGTCGCTTTCCCGGGCGCTGCCGCTCGGCACCACGGTGTTGCCGAAGCCGGTGCGCTCGGTGAGCTGCTGGCCGATCTTCTTCTGCAGCAGGAAGTTCACCCACTTCTCCGCCGCAACCTTGTCCTGCACGCCGCTGGTCATCGCCCAGTTGTCGAGCCAGGAGAGCGCGCCCTCGGA
>JAEZMP010000151.1 GCA_023442215.1 Pseudomonadota bacterium | reverse complement strand
CGCGGCAATCATGAAGTGATGATGCGCGGCACCTTCGCCAACATCCGCATCAAGAACCAGATGCTGGGCGGCAAGGAAGGCGGCTTCACGCTGCACTATCCGGGCGGCGAGGAGATGCCGATCTACGACGCAGCCATGAAGTACAAGGCCGAGGGCGTTCCGCTGGTGGTGTTCGCAGGTCGCGAATACGGCACCGGCTCGTCCCGCGACTGGGCGGCGAAGGGCACCAACCTGCTCGGCGTCCGCGCCGTGGTGGCCCAGTCGTTCGAGCGCATCCACCGCTCCAACCTCGTCGGCATGGGCATCCTGCCGCTGGTGTTCGAGGAAGGCACGTCCTGGCAGACCCTCGGCCTCAAGGGCGACGAGACCGTCACCATCCACGGCATCGAGGGTGACCTCAAGCCGCGCCAGAAGATGGATGCGGAGATCACCTTCGCCGACGGCACCACCAAGGTCGTGCCGCTGATCTGCCGGATCGATACCCTCGACGAGCTCGACTACTTCCGCAACGGCGGCATCCTGCAGTACGTGCTGCGCCAGCTCGCCGCCTGATCGCGGTCCGCCGTTCCTGACGCTTCAGCCGCCGGCCCTCGGGCCGGCGGTTTTTTGTTTCGGCCGCGTTTCTTTTTGGCTGCTCCAGGCGCCGGCTTGCAAACGGCCGCCGATTGGGACACACGAGTGAACAGGGCAGCCGCGCGCGGCAGGACAGGACGGCCGGGGAGCGGCCGCCGGTTCCAGCGGCCTGTCGAAACGATCCCAGCGAAGGTTTTCCTGATGATCCCGACCATGCGTTTCGTCCGCCGGGGACTGTCGGCTCTCGCCGGCGCCGCGCTCGCAGCCAGCCTCGTGTCCGGCGCCGCGATGGCCCAGACCAAGCCGGCGGACCCCAAGGCCGCGCCTGCCGCCACCGGACCGACGGCGACGACCGCCACCTACGGCGACTGGGTGGTGCGCTGCGCCGTTCCCCCGGGCAAGACCGCCGCGGAAAAGGTGTGCGAGACCGCCGAGGGCATTCAGGTGCAGGGCCGCGAAGGGCTGCTTGCACAGGTCGTGTTCGGCCGGCTGTCGAAGGACGCGCCGTGGCGCCTCATCATCCAGCTTCCGAACGGCGTGTTCATTCCGGAGGGCGCCACGTTCTTCCTCACCGCCGATGCCAAGCAGGACGACGATTCCAACGCCGGCATCAAGGCCACGTTCAAGCGCTGCACCGAAGCCTGCTTCGCCGACGTCGAGCTGACCGCCGACCAGATGGCGGACCTGAAGGCCGCCAAGGGACCGGGCCGCATCCAGTTCGTGGACGGCAACCGCCAGCGCATCGCCATCCCGATCTCGTTCTCCGGCCTGCCGGGCGCGCTCGACGCCGCCGCCAATCCGCACTGACGTCTCCGCGCCGGCGTCGCTGCCGGCCGGCCATCTCGTCCGGTCGGCAGGACATCGCATTGGATTTGCCGGGATCAGCCGATCCCCCCGCCGGGATCGGTTCGACCCCGGCGGCTTAGGCGCCGAGCTGGCGGCGGCCGCCACCGTCAGGGGTTGATGTCGACCTCGCCGTCGAGCGTCGCCATCCTGAAGTCCGAGATCAGAAGCCGCAGTTGCACCGTCCACTGCCCGGGAACGGGCAACACCAGGCCATCGACGCGCCAGGTGCCGTCACCGACGCGCACCGCAGAGCGGCGGATCGGTTCGATCCCGGCACCGCGGTTCGAAAGCGCGAGCGTGATCTCCTGCGGATCGAGCGGGCCGAAATCGCCTGTCATGACGACGATCGATGCCGAGACCGGGCCGGCGTGGCCGGGCGTGACCGTGATGTCGGCCATCGCCTCTGCGGTATGGATGTGGACCGCGGCCGGCTCGTTGCGCGCCGCATCGATCGCCCGCGGCGGCGGGGTGAAGCGCCACAGGGCCACGACAGCGAAGATCGCGACCACGAGCACCGTCTCCACCGCGATGGAACGCGCCAGCAGGCCCGCCGCCCGCTGTTCCCCACGGAGGGCCGGTGCCGTCAGGCTGACGCGGTTGAGCAGCGCGAACGCGAACAGCAGTGACAGAAGCGCGAATTTCGCCAGCATCACCCGGCCGTAATCCGTGGTCCACAGGGCGCTCGGGTGGCCGAGCTGGACCACCGCCAGCGTGCCCCCGCTCAGGACGAGCACCGCGACGAACCAGGGGATGACGGCCGAGAAGCGCCGCAGCGCACCCGTCGCGCGGTTGGCGTCGTCCGCGCGGCCGGACGCGTTGCCGTCCCGCCGCGCGCCCCGCCGGAACAGCACCGCAAGCGGCACCAGCGAACCGACCCACACGGCGATCGTGACGGCGTGGAGGAACACGCCCGCGCGCATCACCGCCTGCGGCGTCGCCGTCGAGGCATGACCACTTGCCGCGAGCGCCAGCCCGAGGGCGGCGAGCGCGGCCGCCGACAGAAGCCGTGCGACGACCGGACGGCGCGAGACGACTGCAAGGAGGCTGACGGCCGCGATCAGGAGCGCCGCCGCTGCGAGCGCCAGCGTCCTGGCATAGATGCCGCCGAGCCCGGCCTGCCAGATTTCCGGCTGCGCGAGCCCGGTGACGGGCTCACCCAGCAGATCGGCTCCCTGCAGCCCGAGAGCCGGGACGAGCGCCACGATCCCGACGGCCAGCATCACGGACAGGAAGCCGCGGGCCGGCACATCCGCGCCGCCCTGGCCGCCCCGCGGCGCCGGGCCACCGCGCGGGAGGAGCCACGCGGCGAACACCACGCCGCCGACGCCGAGGAACAGCCCCGCATAAAGCGCGAACCGAGCGGTCCAGATCGCGGCGCGCAGCGGCCAG
>JAEZMP010000148.1 GCA_023442215.1 Pseudomonadota bacterium | reverse complement strand
AGGCAGAACTGATCGCTCTTCGCCCACCAGACCCCCTTCTCGAATTCCGCGATAGCGGCGCGCAGTCCAGATGCCGTCAGCTTCTTCCGTTTAGCTTGCCAGCAGGAGTACTTCCCGGTGCTCTGGTGGCGGACATAGATGTCGATGCCATCCTGCTTTTGGCCCCGGCTGCCATAGAGCGCCGCCCACCCTTCAACATCACCACGTAGCTTGGCCAAGCGATAGCAAAGCCTCTCAAAATTCTCCCACTCAAGATCCTCGAGCGGGAGGAGCTGTAGCTGCGACCGCGTCGGGGGGCGCGCCAGACCACTGGTCGGGGGCAGCGCCAGCCACGCGGGGCTGTTCACACGGCGCAGTGCTTTGGCCAATTTTTCGCCCTCGTCCCAAACTCAGCAGCCCAACGTAACGCAGTTCAGCGTCACAGCGACACGATTTAGGGAAGACGGGCGCGAGGCCCGGCACGCGGTCGGAGAGCCCTTCGCTCAGCCAGAACTGGGACTTCGCCAGCGCCCCCCATGTGTCAGTTTCGGCCTTGGACATTCATCGTTGATATGTCCGCTTCTCGTTTGAAATACCCAATAGCGGATAGTCTGCCACCGGCCCCGGATCCGCCGCCTGAGGGAAGCAAACGCATACAAGAATATGCTAAAATCCCCGCATTTGCCATTAAAAGGCGCGCTTCGATCAGCTATACTTTCCTCTCAATAGACGTAGAGGATCGGGTCATGAGCACGGTGAGTTATCGCGACATCGTTCGCACCGAGATCGCCACGGAAACCCTCAACTATGCCCAGGCACTCGTCATGGATCGCGTCTATCAGGTCCGCGATACCGATCCCGCCATGGCCGAGGAACTGCGGGCCAAGGCGAGGAAGATCCATGGTCTACGCGCCTCGCTCCGGACCGACGAGCAGGATGCGGTGCGAGCTGTGATCGAAGAGTGGTCGCCACGCATCCGCGACGAAGAGTTGTTCTGGCGCGAGCTGTGACCAGGGGGCGCCTGTCGCAGGCGGAAAGTCAGCGCATCTTCGCGGAGGATATCCTCCCGACCTACCTTCCGAACAACCTCCAGCGGCTTGACCAGCCGACGGCCGTCCTGCTCGGTGGGCAGCCGGGATCCGGCAAGACACTTCTTCTCACAATGGCGGAATCGGCGATGCGCACCGAAGGTTCGACGATCAGGATCGTCGGCGACGACCTTCGCGCGTACGTTCCGGGCTACGCGAGACACCAGCGCCAGGACCCAGAGGCGGCCGCTCGCGCCACCGGCCCGGATGCCGGGCGCTGGGTAGAAATGCTGATCGCTGCAGCACGCGATCGGCGGGTGAACGTGATCGTCGAGGGCACCATGCGGGAGCCCGAAACCGTCCGGCGCACCGCGGAGACTTTCCGCTCCGCAGGCTACCGCGTCGAGGCCTGGGCATTGGCCGTGAACGAGCGGATCAGCTGGGCAGGCGTCCACACCCGGTTCGAGGCGATGATCGCCGCCGGCGGCACCGGCCGGATGACGCCGCGGGACATGCACGACGCCGCCGCCGCCGGCATGCTGACAACGCTGCGGGAGATCGAGCGCAACAAGATCGTCGATCGCGTCCACGTTCTGGATCGCGGTGGCGCGGCTCTCTATGACAACACGCTCGAGAACGGCGTGTGGCTGAAGGAGCCGGCCGCCGCAAGCCGGGTCGAAAATGCGCGCGGTCGGCCGCTTCCCGCTTCCGAGCTTCAGGACGTGATCGCGGGTTGGAACGACGTTCTACGCCTGATGGCAGCGAGGGGAGCGCCGGCGCCGGCGATCGAAGCCGTTCGCAGCGTTGCCGATGATGACCGAGCTTACTTCGAGGCGCAGCGACGCCCTCTGATCCCGGCCGATATCGTCGACGAGGCCTCTTTTCTGGCGGATGCACGGGGACATGCCCTGCAGCAACCTCTTTATCTCCGCGAACGCGCCGCCATCGGGCAGTTGCTGAATCGGATGGTCAGAAACCCCGCCCGCGCCGTAGCCGATATCGAAGGAGCCCTCGGCCTGTCGAAAGAGGAGTTCCGAGACCGGGTGAAGTCGTTGGCCGCGTCGCCGGACGCCATGGGCGGGCTCCGGGGCGGCGCCGGATCATGGATCAGGGCGAAAGATGCCGACCGCGAACGGGCCGAGATAGCCGCCGGCCGGTTCGTGCCAATGGCTCTCGCGGTGAAAGACATCTATGACCATTGCTTCGAGGTGGCCCGGTCCGCGCTGCAGGAGCGGAGCGAACGCAACCTCATCGAGATTCCGGCACTGAGCGACGCCGCGACGGCGGCGCTTCTCGAGTACCATCGGACCAGGAACAGTCGGCAGGACGCCCTTGGGCGTCTCGGGGAGGACCCCACGATCGCGTCAGAGGTACGCGGGTTCGCGATCGCCGTCGAAGGCCGGTTTGGTTCGCGCCCAGATATAGCGGATCGCCTCGCCAACCAGGTTGTGCCACATGACGGGGTGATCAATCAGGTAGGTGATCTCGTCCGCGCCGCCGCCGCCTTCTCCGAACAGCGAAGCGGACAGCGCGCACAGCTGGCGGAGGAACCCTCGAGGTCGCGCGGCCCAACCCTTGCCCGATGAAACGTCTCCAGTGCCCGAGGCGGCCGTTGAACTCGTCATAAGTGGTTCAACATTGCGCCGAGCCGAAAGCACACCATTGCCAGGCGTGCCTCACGTCGGCGCGGTCAGTGGCTAGTCGGCCAGCGGCCGCTCCCGCATATGTTACGATCCGTTCGCACCGTCCTCGGTCAGTTGGACTTGCAAGGGTAGCGAGGTGGCAATTCCCATTGCGCCGCCTGCATCCAGAGCGAATCTGTTGGCTCCCACCTTCTTTCTCATCTCCTCCCGCCGGAAGTAGATGGGCCGGCCACACCTTATCGGCGGCAAACCGCGAACGAATAGCAACTGCTCATCGCCGCGCATTTCAAACACTTCATGCGGTAGAAGGAGATCGCGTCGCACAAGGCTTGTCGACGCGGATTCACCGACGCTCCCGCGCGAAGACGAGTTCTTAGAGCTGCTCCGAACCACCTGTGTGAACGTCCCGCACTTCTTGGAAAGCCACTCGGCCGTCTCCTGATCGCCGATGACCGCAAAGAGTTGCCACTCCGTCGAGTCCATCCACTTCGAGACCGCATTGCGGCTATGCCACTGGTCCCTTAACTGGCCGAGGGACTGGTACATCAGAAACAGTGAGATCAGGTACTTACGGCCCGCGTCGCGGGCCGTCTCGATCAGCTTCATGTTTCCGAGACGGTAAGCCTCATCGAGGACGAACCCCACACGCCGTCCCGACTTCCCCGCCATCTGATACTGCGCGTTGAGAAGCGATCCAATGAGTACGTTCGCCAGAGCCGGGTGAACATCGAGAATGCCGAGATCAATGCACAGGAACACGTCGATCGGTTGCTCAGCGATATCGAGCGTGCGAAACGCACCCTCGCTGACGATGTTCGCCATGTCATCGAAGGACAACCAGCTCGTCAGGTCCGATGCCGTCGCATATATGCCTGAGAACGTCTCCGCGGTCATCGATTCGAACGCAGCCAGCTCAAGGCGCACATAGTCCCTCGCGTCCTCCCAGCTGTCACAGATCTCCTTCAGGACGACTCGGAACTTCGGCTCGTCGTTCGAGATGAGCTCCCGAAGCGTCCGGAGCTGTCTTCGCCTCTCGAAAGTGGGATGAAGGCAGATATGCGCGAGAAGTCCCCTCAGCAACTGCTGCGCACGGGACACAAAAAAATCGTTTCGGCTTTCCGCGGTCTTAAGGTTGGCAATCCAGGACACAAGTTGCGCGACATCTTGCTCGAGGGGGCCGTTACTTCCCACCCAATCCAAGACGTTCATGCCCGAACCCGGAACCCGGGGGTCTATCCGATAAACACGCCGCTCTTCATCGACTATCTTCGTTCGATACTCTCGCATCATCGGTTCGATTTCTCCCGAAGGATCGA
Source organism: Pseudomonadota bacterium (assembly GCA_023442215.1). GTDB lineage: Bacteria > Pseudomonadota > Alphaproteobacteria > Rhizobiales > Segnochrobactraceae > Pseudoxanthobacter. Next base: position 4,821 of record JAEZMP010000148.1, on the reverse strand, counting down.
GCACGACAGCGTTGTGGGGCCATTTCACGAGAAACGGAACGACGAAACCCGTCGTCTTGTATCCGCCGCTGCCGGCGAACACGAGGCCGTGGGTCGCTCCCTTCGAAATATCGTCGCAGATGAGCTGCCCTTTGCCTCCGAACCCCCATGTTCCCGGGTCGCGTGGGTCGAAGATGTCGGGGGCTGTCCGATCACGATCCGGCCGGTATCGCTCGCCGAGCGGAACGTCACCGTCTGGGCTGAGATGCTTCCGGACCTTCCCCAATGCCATCCAATCCGCGTTACCATAGGCGGCGCTCGGCGAGCGGCGCGGCCGAGGCTTCAGCTCACGCTTGAACGGTTCCGCGCCCGAAATGAAGACGAGGACGCAGACGGCGGCCAGCATGACTCCGATGCTGACCAGATGCCATCGATACGGCTTGAGCGTCAGGCCGGCGGCCGCACCTCCCAACCATGGCTGCATCACCTCAAGGGCATAGAACGAGATCAGGCCCGCGATAAGCAGGGAGCCCAGGAACGCCACAGCGAACCCGTCGCGCTCCCGATAGTTAGCGAGCGCCCCAACCACAACGACCAAGGTGCTCACGACGGCCGCAAAGAAGGGAGCAGATGGCACAGGCCTCTCGACCAGGCCAAAGGCGAACACAACCGTCACCCAGAACACGCCGGCCACGGCGCATACGGTCAGTCCTCGAAACATCGATCAGCCTCGGCCCTGCCTGAAACTGACAGGGCCGTTGCAGACCGAGCGCGGCCCCTGGGATGTTGCGGCGTCGATCATCCGCGCCGCTCATCATTGCGCCCCACACTACGGTCGTCGTTCCTCACCCCGCTATCCCAATGTATGTGCTCCGCCCCAGTGACAAGTTAGCCATTTCCTGAAAGGAGAGTGAGTTTACAAGCTCGCGGGCCTCCGCATAGACCGCTGAGAACGTCTCAGGCGACATTAAGCCGTACTCACCAAGGGCATGCGGAAGAAACGCCTCGGGGTTCCACGATAGACCACAGATCATCGTTATATACTTTCGCGCTCGTGATTCATCGTACGTGACTATTTCACGAAGCGTTTTCAGCTCTCGTCGATCATAGAACCGCCGAGAAAGGCAGATATACCCCCACGCTCCAACGAGCAATAGATGCGTCTTTGACTCGATGTAACTTGATCGATCCAGAGACAGCTCTCGGTCTTCGAGCCATTTAAAAAGCCGCTCGGTATCTGCCATAATAGAGAAATTACGTTTAATCAAACTGGGTTCATCGTGTCCTCCCTCCGAACTCTTGGATGGCAGCATTACTTCAGGAACATTCTCCGGGTTGTTCATCAGGCGACTCTCCTGCGCTAAGTTCCTACCGCCCCCGTCATGGGCTCGTCGGCGGTGGCGACCCTCTTGTCGACGGGTGGGAAATCGTCCCTAAATCGCTCTCCCAGCAAATCAGCCCACGATTCCGGAGGTCATCGCTCCGTAGACGACGCCGACAATCCCGATCAGCCCGGAGACGCCGGCGGAGACCCAGGCCCTCCCCTGATCCTCACGATGTCCGTCCTGGTTGGCGCGATAGATCCGCAGCAGGCTCGCCAGACAGAGCGCGAGGCCGGCCGCGCCTCCGGCGAGGCTCACGATTGTCACGCCATTGTTCGCCATCGTCGTCAGGCCGTTTACGGTCAGGTTCGAGCTCGCCGCGGCGTCCCTCCCCTTTTTCAGAAAATCCAGCGGCGCGGTCGGATCGACTTGCGCCACCGCGCTCGTCGACATCGCGCACATCGTCCCCCAGACCGCGACAATCGTCGCGGCGACCCCTGCTCTCGCGCTCATTAGCGTGCTTCCTCGTTGTGAAAGAAATCTCTTTCGCCCATCATCTCGGCCATGATCCGATCAACCATGACCTCTGCGATCCTCTTTTCGCCGGCCGGCATCGTGCTTGCGAACCGCTTCCACTGGTCGACCGCGCTTCCCAGGGGGAAGCGCCTCGACAGAACCCGCAGCGCCTCACTCACAGGAAGTCGGCGATAGAGCTCGTCACGGACCTGCATATCTTGAGGTGTGGTACTCAAAGCCCACATCATGCGTGGTCCGAGCGGGTTGCTCATGACAACCCAACGTTCTTCCTCGCGAAGCTTGAATCGAACAAGGAAACTCGACCCTCGGCTTCCGGCGGGAGAGCGAACTTCTCGCTCCAGCGCTGACATAACCGCGTCAGAGAAGCCGAACGTACGCCGTGCTGCTTCCCGGAGATCGGCCGCGTCCGGGTTCATGACGATCACGGTCGACGCGATCGATTTCAGCGTGTCGAAGTCCGACAGCAACTGAGAAGCGAGCGTGATCTCGAGGCCCCACTTCCGTCCTTCGCGCGCGTCGGCAACGACCTGCTGCGCAATGGTATCCAGGCCCCCAGTCCAGTGGAATTCGTCCATCGCCAGACGCTTCGGCGTGTCGCCGATCTGAGTATAGCGCGTCTGGTAGTACGATCGGTACCGATCGCGCACGCGGTCCGGCAACTTCAAAGCCGGAAACTCCTCGTGGTGACCGGAGATTTTTGAGATAAAGATGTGGCGCGCGATCATAAACATCAACGCGTTATTTCGCGCCGATAAGACCGTGCGGTTCCTGTCAATAACGTCATTCAGGTCGATCGCCACAACGCGCGCCTCCCCGAGATCAAGACGTGTCGGCTGAGCGAACATGGGGTATCGATCGATCGCAACCTCGAGGGCGCGGCGAGCCCGCTCAAGCAGTTCGTCCGGATACTCGCCATCGAGCTGCATTCGCCCAAGAATCGGCGCCAGATCGTGAAGGACCGGAACCGCATATCGCTGGGCGCGCAGAGCGGCCTCGCTGTTGAACTCCGCCAGATCGTCGACGATCCACCACCACCGGGTTCGGTCGGTCGTCGTAATGCCCAGCGCGCGAACGGCCTCGTCCACGATCGCGTCGATGCCCGGCTGATAGACCTTCGTGAACGAGGCTCCGGTCGCATCGCTTGCCTGGGTGAAAACCGTCTCCACGAGCTTCGCCACCAGCTGGGGAAACTCCGGATCCTCGACGCCCAAGAGTGCAACCAGAAAGTTCTCGATGAAGACCCGCTCCCGCGGCAGCGGCCCGCGCGATCCGAGCTCAATGTCGAGCGGATTGATCGCGTGGGTTCGGTCGTTCTGCAGGCGTGTGTAGACCGCCTCCTGGCGTCGCGCCGGCGGTAGCGCGCTCCGGAGGAGATTCACGATAGCCGCCGAGGATATCCCGACGTCTATGACCGCGAGGAACGGAAGCTCGCGACCAGCGGTGAAGGCACTGAAATGCAGGTTGAGCTGGTTCATCAGCACCGACTTGCCGGAGCCGGACGACGCCAGGATCAGAGTCAGCCAGTAGAGTTGTTCCCTCGAGTGCGCCTCATGCAGCAACATTCGACCAGAACTCGAGAGAAAGGCTGTTTGCCCCTGCTCGAACACCGGCGCCGGGCGATGGAAGGGAAGGATCGTCGAAAGATCGCCGAGAGGCCCGATCGCTGCCGGTGTTGCTGTGCACTGCACCGTGAGCCCGGGAACAGTCTCACATAGCGATCGCAGGGGATTGGCAGGCGCATCCGAGACGACCGCGTCACCCCATGTCATCAAGCCTTGCGTCAGGCGCGAGCGCCGGATCTCAAGAAGGGATGGGTCCTCTCCCGGTTCCGTCCAGGTCGTGGCCACGAGGCGCGTCTTAACAACCGCCTCATTGTCCTCGCCCATCAGACCCTGAAGGTCCTCGATGGCGCGGAAGAGGTTCGCGTTCGCCCTTGCTGCCTTTCCTAGCAGTCCAGCTAGGACCTTACGCAACTGCAGCTCGACGCCTCCGCGCAAGGCCTCAAAGTGCCAGCAGATCCGGAAAGGGATCCGTGGGGGATCTCCATCACTGTCTGAGAGCGACTGAATCAGTCGGTTGAACGGCTGCAGCTCCGCCGGGAACATTCGCATCGTCACAATGCCGTACCGACGCCCGCCGTACTCCACCGTGCGAAGATCTGACGACGCCGTGGCGTTCGAGGTCATGATCTGACGCGCAACCGTCGGGGTGAAGAACCCGGAAACATCGACGTCGTGTTTCTCCTTGTCGGCCGGAAAGCGTCGCAGCCCCGGGCCAGCTGGAGACCATCCGTCCGGCGTCTCGTGAAAGAGAACGCATCGGCGGATTTCTTCCAGGTCACGTCGGGCTCCGTCCTCCTCTACACCCAGGATGCGGGCCTGAAGCCCCGCCTCCTTCAACGCCTTGATCACGATGCCGACGAAGGAGTTGTGCGGCCCGTCCAGCGCCGATAGGTGCAAGTAGGGAGATTGTGCCTCGCGCGCTTGAGGCCACCCACGCCATGCTCGTCTCTTTTCGCTGTACTCTTGAGCGACGTCGGCGGGGATGCCCGCGTTCCGACGCGTCCAGACCGCGAAGAGGATCTTCTCGTACCGCGCTCCCCGTTCGAGCACCGCCCGCCCCTCGTCGATCAGCGTGTCGACGTCTAAGTCCTTCTGCGCCGCGTGACGGCGCTGCATCGCGACAAAGTCGTCGATCTCCGCCCGGGTCTGCATGGAACTCTCGAACGACACCGACAGCTGATGGCCAGGCTTTTTCAACACCTGGGCGATGCCACCCACAAGCTCACGGAGCAAGGCATCGACATACTCTTGCGGTGACAAGATGGTCCGCGTTCCATCAACCTCGATAAGCGTGCACACCGATGCGTCGTGCGCGAAGAACATCGGCTGCCGATCCGTGGTGTCGATGCCGGCGAGGTCGCAATATCGATCGGCCGTCACCATTGCACCGGCTCCGCGAAGATCGTGCTGATCTGTCCGAT
>JAEZMP010000120.1 GCA_023442215.1 Pseudomonadota bacterium | reverse complement strand
CTCCATCGATGGCTAGAGCATATCCCGTTCAGATCGAACCGATCTGAACGACGAGAACGCGCTCTCGACGGCGGCGCGTGATCCGAACGTGTTCCCCGGGATCGATCCGGTCCCGACAGGGATACCGTCGGGATCCGCCGCCCGTCCGGGCCCGCCGGCCGGGTTCGCCCCCCTGATCCGCCCGGCGGTGCCTGTGACGAGCCTTGTGGCACCTCAGCGCCGCGAGAACCGCCGCAGGCCCTCGCGCAGCCACGTCGACGACATCAGCCCCAGCAGCACGGCAAGCCCGAGGAAGCCGGCGAACAGCGGCACCTTCACGAGGCCGTCCAGCACCGAGGCGTCGGTGGTCTTGAGCGCGATCCAGTCGTCGCCGCCATAGCGCGGCGCATTGCGCAGCATGGTCACGCGCGGCATTTCCACGGCGCCGCCGCCGGCCTCGATGCGGCGCACCGTGCCGCCGGTCGCATCGGCGATCGGCTTCAGGATATCCGTGGTCGAGCGCACGTCGGCGAGTTCGCGCGGGTTCGGCGGGCCGACATGGGCGAGCGCCTTGCGCTCGCCGTCGGTCGCGAGATAGAGCCCGACGCCCGAGGCCGGCACGTCCGCCCGCCACAGGCCCGGCTCGACCTCCTTCATCGTCACCGCGGTGGTCTTGCCGGCCGGATCGGTCAGCGTGATCGTGCCGATCTTGTCGCCCAGCGTCTGGCGTTCCACCACGAGGCCGTCACCCCGGGCGGAAAGCCGCAGCGCCTCCTCCTCCAGCTCCGGCTCCTTCATCAGCCAGTGCGCCAGCCGACGCAGCAGCTGCACGTGCGGTCCGCCGCCTTCGTAGCCGCGTGCCCACAGCCAGGCGTGGTCCGACAGCAGCGCCGCCGTGCGTCCCTCGCCCTCGCGGCCGAGGATCAGCAGCGGGCGGCCCTCCGCGCCGTTCATGATGGTCTGGCCGGAACTCGGGTTGGCGTCGATCATGCGGAACCACTGGCTCCACGCCGGCGGATTGGAGGCCGATCCCGGCAGGTCCCGCGTCACCGGATGATGCTTGCCTATCTCGGTGATACCCGGCCGGAACGGCTCCTCGATCACGCGGCCGGTCGGCTCGGCCGGCAGCACGCTGCCGAGCGGGGTCTCGAACAGGCTCGCGCCGGTGAAGGTCTCCGGGTCCTGCGGCGGCCCCTCGGACACGAGCACCGCGCCGCCCTTGCGCACGTACTCGGCGATGTTGTCGAAATAGACCAGCGGCAGGATGCCCCGCTGGTGGTAGCGGTCGAAGATGATGAGGTCGAACTCGTTGATCTTCGTCGAGAACAGTTCCCGCGTCGGGAAGGCGATCAGCGACAATTCGTTGATGGGCGTTCCGTCCTGCTTCTCCGGCGGCCGCAGGATGGTGAAGTGAACGAGGTCGACCGAGGCGTCGGATTTCAGCAGGTTGCGCCACGTCCGCTCGCCGGCGTGGGGCTCGCCGGAAACCAGCAGCACGCGCAGGTTCTCGCGCACGCCGTCGACGATCGCCACCGCGGTGTTGTTGGCCTCGGTCAGTTCGCCCGCCAGCGGCTCCACCTCGAACTCGAAGATGTTCTGCCCACCGTGGGCGATGTCGATGCCGATATCGACGCTGCGGCCGACCGGAACGGTCTCGGTGCCGACGGTCTCGCCGTCGCGGCGCACGGTCAGCCGCGCATTCGCCTGCTGCGACCCGGCGGTGTCCTCCACCTTGAGGCGCACCGTCTGGCGGGTGCCGACGAGGCCGAAGCGCGGCGCGCGCTCCAGCACCAGCCGGCGGTCGATCTCGTCGGCCTTGCCGGTGACGAGCGCATGGACGGGCGCGTTGAAGCCGAGCGTGGCCGGCGCCGGCACGTCGTGCACCTGGCCGTCGGTGATCAGCACCGCGCCGGCGACCCGGTCCGGCGGGACGTCGGAAAGGCCGTTGGCGAGGGCGTCGAACAGCCGCGTGCCGTCAGCCGCCGCCCCGGCGCGGGCGGGCGGCACGTCGATCTCGCGCACCTCGACATTGCGCTGGCCGGCGATCGCCTGCTCGATGGCCTTGCGGGCGGCCTCCGTCGCCGCCGCGCGGGTGCCGAGGTCCTGGCTCTGGCTGCGGTCGACCACGATGGCGGCGACGCTCGACAGCGGCGTGCGCTTCTCGTCCACCAGCGACGGGTTGGCGAGGGCGGCGGCGAGCGCGAGCCCGGCGACGAGGCGCACCACCGCGCCGCGCGTGCGCCGCACCAGCGCGATGCCGGCAAGCGCCACCACGACGGCGGCGAAGCCGGCGATCAGCCAGAGGGGCACCAGCGGGGCAAAGGCGAACGACCAGTTCATCGGCTATCGGTTCGTTTCCGTTCGAGGGTGGGCGTGGGGCTGGATCGCTGGCCAGATCACCGGCTAGGTCACTGGCCGAGCCGTTCCAGCAGTGCCGGCACGTGCACCTGGTCGGCCTTGTAGTTGCCGGTCAGCGCGTACATCACGATGTTGATGCCGGAGCGGATGGCGTGCTCGCGCTGGCCGGAATCGGCCGGCACCGTCGGATAGAGCCAGTCGCCCGTGTCCGACACCGCCCAGGCACCGGCGAAGTCGTTGGCGGTGATGATGATCGGCGACACGCCGTCGCCGGAGCGCACCGGCCTTGTCGCTGTCCCGCCGCCTTCGCCGTCGCCCTCGGCCGGCTCGCTGGCTTCCACCCACAGCGGGCTGCCGTCCCACCGTCCGGGGAAGTCCTGCAGCAGGTAGAATGCCTTGGTCAGTACGTGATCGGGCGGCACCGGCTCCAGCGGCGGAATGTCGAGGCCGTCGAGGATCTCGCGCAGCTTCGCCGTCGCCGGCCCGACCGAGCCGCCGGTGTTGGAAAGCTGGTCGCGCGTGTCGAACAGGATGGTGCCGCC
>JAEZMP010000070.1 GCA_023442215.1 Pseudomonadota bacterium | reverse complement strand
CGCCCACCAGACGGATTCCGATGCGGATGCCGACGAGGCCGAGCTGCCGAGCTTCGGCTATCGCGCCTACATGATCGCGCTCAGGGCGGCGTTCTCCGGCCGCTCCGCCGAGGCCGGCAAGTCGTCGGACGGTGTCCTGCCGTCCAATGGCGCGGAAACGGTGGAACCCCCGCAACACGATGCCGCTCCCGAGAACGAGGCGGTGCCGGCGGCCGCGCCCGTCGCGTCCGACGATGCCGGTCCGATCGACCCGGCGTGCATGGAAACGGCACAGCCCATCGAGGCGCCGCAGCCGGTGGAGACGGCCGATTCGGCTGCCTGGCCCGCGTCCGATGTCGTCGATGCCGACCGCGACGACCAGTCCCCCGTTTCCTGCCCGCCCGAGGCCGCCGGCGACCGCTTGCCGCCGGCGATGATCGAGGCCGCGACCGTTCCTGCCTCCGAGACCCCTGCGGGGAAAGAGGCTCCCGCCGCCGAAGCCGAGGCAAGCCCCTTGTTCCTTTACGATGCCGAGAATGCGCCGCCGTCCCGTCTGGCGGCGCTGCAGCGGATGTTCCTCCTGGGCGCGTCCCAGTTCGGCCATGCGCCGGCCGTCGAGCAGGATCTGCTGCCGCCGCTCTCAGGCCCCGGCTTTGCGGCCGCCGACGACCGTCGCGACGCTCCGGCGGAGGATGTCGATGCGGCGGCGCTGGCCTTCGCTCCGGACGAGGCCCTGCCGGATGCGGACGAAGAAGACGATGGCAGTGGAGATCTCCCGCCCGTTGAAATGGCTTCCGCCGACCCGTCTCCGCCCGCCGGAGAAACCGTGGCGGGCGATCTGCCGGACGTTGCCGCGCCTGAGATGAGTCCGCCGGCGGCTCCGGTCCAGCCGGCCGCCGCACCTGCCTTCACCCCCGCCTTCACGCCCGATTTTTCCTGGCGGCCCTATGCGCAGACCGTCGTCGTGGGCGGGTTTTCTCTTTCGGGCGGGCTCGCGCCGGCGGCCGCCGCGCCGGTGATCGCGGCCGATGTACAGGTTTCGCCGACGGCGGCTTCCGGCCCGGCCGGGGACGAAGCCGTTGCGCCCGATGCGCCTGCCTCGGCCGTGCATTATGAACTGCCCGATCTGACACTGCTCAACGATCCACCTGAACAGGAACCCGACTACGAGCTTTCCGAGGCGTTCCTCGATCAGAACTCCACGGCGTTGCAGCAGATCCTGCGGGATTTCGGCGTGCGCGGCGAGGTGATCGACGCCAATCCGGGCCCGGTGGTGACGCTCTACGAGTTCGAGCCGGCGCCGGGCGTGAAGTCGAGCCGCGTGATCGGGCTTGCCGGCGACATCGCCCGTTCGATGAGTGCGATCTCGGTGCGCGTGGCCATCGTGCCCGGCCGCAACGTCATCGGCATCGAGCTGCCCAACCGTCGCCGCAACACCGTGTGGCTGCGCGAACTGCTGGCGAGCCAGGAATATGCCGAGACGCGGACCAAGCTCGGCATCTGCCTGGGCAAGACCATCGGCGGCGAGCCGCTGGTGGCCGATCTCGCGCGGATGCCGCACCTGCTCGTCGCCGGCACCACCGGTTCCGGCAAGTCGGTCGCCATCAACACCATGATCCTCAGCCTGCTCTACCGGCACACGCCGGACCAGTGCCGGCTGATCATGATTGATCCGAAGATGCTGGAGCTCTCCGTCTACGAGGGCATCCCGCACCTGCTGACGCCGGTCGTCACCGATCCGCGCAAGGCCATCATCGCGCTGAAATGGGCGGTGAAGGAGATGGAGGAGCGCTATCGCAAGATGGCCCGCCTCGCCGTGCGCAATATCGACGGCTACAATGTCCGCATGGCCGAGGCACGGGCGAAGGGCGAGGTCATCCTCCGTCAGGTCCAGGTCGGCTTCGACAAGGAGAGCGGCGAGATCCTCTACGAGGATCAGGAGATGGACCTCGCGCCGCTGCCCTATATCGTCATCATCGTCGACGAGATGGCCGACCTGATGATGGTCGCCGGCAAGGAGATCGAGGGCGCGATCCAGCGTCTTGCCCAGATGGCCCGCGCCGCCGGCATCCACCTCGTCATGGCGACCCAGCGCCCGTCCGTCGACGTGATCACCGGCACCATCAAGGCGAATTTCCCGACCCGGATCTCCTTCCAGGTCACCTCGAAGATCGACAGCCGAACCATCCTCGGCGAGATGGGTGCCGAGACGCTGCTCGGCCAGGGCGACATGCTGTTCATGGCGGGCGGCGGGCGCATCACCCGCATCCACGGCCCGTTCGTCTCGGATGCCGAGGTCGAGCACGTCGTCGCCTTCCTCAAGACCCAGGGCGGCCCGGAATATCTGGACGACGTGGTGCTCGACGAGGAGGCGGACGGCCCGCCCGAGGCGGACGAGCCGGTGTTCGACAAGACCGCCCAGGGCAGCGAGAGCACGGGATCGGGAGGTGACCTCTACGATCAGGCCGTTGCCATCGTCCTCCGCGACCGCAAGGCCTCGACGTCCTACATCCAGCGACGGCTCCAGGTCGGCTACAACAAGGCCGCGAGCATCATGGAGCGCATGGAGGAGGAGGGCATCGTCGGCCCCGCCAACCATGCCGGCAAGCGCGAGATCCTCATGGCCTCGCGGCCCTACTGACGCGCGGGCGAGGGCGGCCGGCACACCGGCCGCTTTCCGCGACGTCCGGCGCGCTTTATCGAGAAAACCGGCCGCTTCATCGAACGCCGATTGATCCCTTTGGTCTGAAATCTACCCTCGCTGGCAGAACGCAGTTGCTCCCGACGTCCCCTTGGGCCGGGAGCCGCGAGCCAGCAGGACATCGATGACCACCCTCACGCTCAACCTGACCAGCACTCTTCAGCAAAGCCTGACCGACACCACACCGAACGGCGTGTGGGCCTATGCGGTCTATTTCGATGCCAACGGCCTGCCGCATTTCACCACGCTGGTCGACAACGGCTCCCTTGAGAGCGGCGGCATCTACGATATCGAGCTTCCCCAGATGGGTGGCGGCAAGATCTACTTCATCGTCCAGAGCCAGGACACCGCCAACACCAACGACCTGACGTCCCTCCTGACGGGTGAATCGACCATCAACTGGAACAACGCGGCGGCGTGGGATTTCCGTTACGACAGCTTCGAGTTCTCGCTTCTCGGCAGCCCGGGCGACGCCGGCAACCTGACCTCGGTGAACGGGTTCGGGCTTCCGATGGACCTCAGCATCGCCTATCCCGTGAGCAACGCCGCCACCCAGACCCGCGGCTACGGCATCAGCGGCAGCACCTTGTTCTCCGATCTCGGGCAGACCGCGAGCGGCGTGCTGACGACCTACACCTCCGGCGCGCTCAGCGGTCAGACCCGGATGGCGATTTCGCCGACGACCTCGGTCGGCAACAACCTGACCACCTATCAGGCGAGCGACTGGAACGCCTATCTGCAGAGCCTCGAGGTCGCCTCTCCCGGCATCACCATCTCGGGTTTCTTCAACGGGGCGCCGGACGCCAACAACGTCTATCACAATGCCGCCTATTTCGCGTACGAGCTGAGCTGGGACGCGACCCACCAGAACATCGACGGCACGGTCGGAACGTTCTGGCTGTCCCCGACCGAAGACAGTCAGGTCAAGGGCTACATCCAGATCACGCAGGATCAGCTCGCCAACAGCATCTATTCGACGCTGGGCGATGCCTACATCTACACCAACCAGGACGACACGACGCCCTACACCATCGCACACTCGGGTTCCGAGGCGATGAACACAGGTGCCAACACCCAGTGGGGCACCATCTTCACGCAGTTCCTGACCGGCTTTTCCGCCGGCTACTTCAATGTGCAGGGCCAGTCGCCCAATGCCGGCGTGACGGCGCCCGTCAATCTCAACACCAACATCAACTGGGATCCGACCTACGCGTTCGGCCACTCGCTCTCCGGAACGGCCACGCCGGTCTTCATGGATCCCTATTCCGAGGTGTTCTTCTCGAACTCGAACTCCTACGGTTCGAACTATTCCGACAACCTGATGAGCCAGTACAGCCAGGGCGGGCCGCTGATCTCGCTCTATGACGGGACCGGGAACGTCGGCAACATCAACATCACCATCTACGACGACAGCGAAACGCCGGCCGGCTACACGGTGCCGAGCATCGCCAACTATATTCCCGGCGCGACATTCGAGCCGGTGGCCGCCAACACCAACGGGCTCAATATCGGCCTCTCGTTCGCCAACCAGACCATGGTGCTGGACGAAAGCGAGGCGAGCATCACCTTCCGCTTCCAGACGGCGGAAGGCGTGTGGTCGGAGGTGGAGCTTTCCGCTTCCTCGAACACCATCACCGGATCACTCTGGGATGTCTGGACGATCGTGAAGAACGGCGACGGCACCTATTCCGTCAGTGCCGCCGGTTCCGAGCAGACGACGGGCTCGCTTCTGATCAACAACATGCCGACGCCGCCGTCGGGAGCGGCCTGGTATCAGCTCGTCGTGCACGACACGTCCGACCCGGATGGAACCGCGGCATCCGCCAAGACCTACAATCTCTATACGACCACCACCGACACCACCGGCTCCGCCCAGTTCGTCAATCCGGCCTACAGCGCTGGCGCGCTCGCCATCGACGGTCTCGCGCTCATCAACGTCCCGTCTTCAGCGGCCGCCACCACCAACACGTTCTCACTCGCCTTCCTCTACAGCGGCACCTCGACGATCGATCCTTCGCTGCTGACGACCAACACCGATCTCGCCGACAGTGCCCCGCAGCCGACGTCCCCGATGGCCGGCGACATGTCGACCGGCACCTTCACGCTGCTCGGCGGACAGGACACGACGACCGACGTCACCGCCAGCTCGAGTTCCGGCATTGTCGCGTTCGGCTGGACCGGCATGAACCCCGATTTCTGGTGGCCGACCTCGGAGAACGGCGCCAACGGCGGGCCGCCGCCGATCGCGGAATACACCAACAAGGTCGGCGCGGAGAACATCGCGCGGATCTTCTTCTCCGGTGAGGCCGGGGCCTTCGTGAAGCCGGTCGATGCCGTCGCCGACATCGACGGTCAGTGGACCACCCCGACCGTCCAGATCGGCAACGGCGTCTATACCGTCAACATGCGGGAATACCTGCCGGAATCGCCGGGGCATGCAACCGCGCTGACGCCACTGTCGAGCCCGCTGACGCTGACCGTCTCGATCCCGACACTGTCCCTGGCACAGGCCGGCCAGAGCGCACTCCTCGTCGACAATACCGGCCATGCCGACATCCACGGCAACTGGATCCGGTTCGAGGCTTCGGACGCGGCCTCCGGTCTGCCGCACGATGCCACGCTTGTGCTGTACGCCACCGACGCCGACGGCAATCTCATCGGCCGCGACGGAAGCGTCGGCGCCGGCGTCACGCTTGCGGATGCGACGCTCGCGAAGGTCGGCTCCGTGTTCAGCGATACCGGCACCAATCTCGTGGCCGGCGGGCAGCAGCTCTATCTCGCGGCGGGCCACCAGCTGCACTTCGCCGTGCAGAGCGGATCGGGCACGATCGACATGGCACCGGACGTGCAGGTCACGACGGATGGCTCCAATGCCGCGACCGTCGATGTCGCCGGTTTCAAGCTCACGGCCGAGACCCTGAACGACCTGTCGGCTGCGGCCAACGTCGCCGCCAGCCAGCGCGAAAGCGACCAGCCGCTGCTCTATCTCAGCCATGGCGACGAACTGAAGCTGGAGATCACAGGAAGCGGGGCCAACACCAACAGCCTGGGCTTCGTGCATCTCGACATGGACGCGGCGGGCGGCTGGAGCGTCGACGGCGTCGCCTATGGCGATACGCCGGAGTTCAAGGCGGCGCTCACGTCGCATCTCGACGGCGACCTCACCATCGTGCGCGGCGGCGACACGGCGTTCGAGACCACGTGGACGGTCGCGGGCGAAGACGGCTACTACGCCCCCGTTCTCTTGACCCAGAACGGCGACATCCTGTTCATCGGAAATGAAAATGTCGGCGGACACGAATATATCCGCATGTACGGCGAGAATACGTTCGCATTCGAAGACTTGACGTCTGAACGGAACTCTGATTTCGACTATAACGACATGGTGATGAAGATAACCCCCGTTGATCACATTATCTAAGAGCGCTGCGTCGGCCACGGCGTCGGCATCACGATGAGCACGGCTCGGAAACGGGGCGCGTCCCGGCCTGCGCGGCTGCCGCTTTCCGAGCGGGTGCTGACCGTCCGGTTCCGGGAGGCGAACATTGCCGCGTGGCTGTTCATCGCCTCCCTCGGCATCATCACCCGAACCGCGTTCTTCGGAAATCTCTCGGACGCGGTCGTGGTCACCGTGGTGCTCGACACCATCGGGTTTCTGCTGACGTGCCTGGTGCACGTTCTGATCCGCAGTCGCGTGCCGCAACCGTTTCCGACGCTGAAGCTGCTTCCGCTGATCGTGATCGGCGCCGTTCTCGGCGGCATGATCCAGATGGGGGCAGCGGAAGGTCTGCGAAGCCTGTCGTTCGCGCACGGGGAATTCCAGCGCGCCTTCGGCGGCCGGCATGTGCCGCTGCTCTACTACACCAGCATCTTCCTCGGTTGGGCGCTCGGCTATTTCTGGCTGACGGCCGATGTGTCCGCCCGGCTGGAACGGGTGCGGCGCAGCGAAGCGCAATCCGCCGCCGCGCGGGCGGAGTTGCAGCAGCTGAAGGTCCAGCTCGATCCGCATTTCCTGTTCAACGCGCTGAACACCGTTACCGCCGAGATTCCGGAGCGTCCCGACGTGGCGCTGGAAATGACGCGGCGCATCGCCGGCTACATGCGCTACTGCCTCGACCACAAGGAACGCTCGGTCTGCTGGCTCTGCGACGAGATCGACGCCGTCCGGTCGTATCTGCGCATCCAGGAACTGCGCTTCGACAGTCACCTGACGTGTACCGTCGACATGGATCCGCAGGCCGAGCACGTGCTCGTGCCGCACCTCATCCTCCAGGGACTGGTGGAGAACGCGGTCAAGCACGGCCTGCGGCCGGCCACCGGAGCCCCGTTGCGGATCAACGTCTCTGTCCGGCTCGACGCGGACCGGCTCAGCATCGTCGTGACCAATCCCGGCCGCTACGCGCCCGGCGCCCGGCCGGCCGGTGGATTCGGCCTCGCCAATCTCCGCCGGCGTCTCCAGTTGCACTATCCCGACGGTCATGATCTCGCGATCGTGCAGGATGGCGACCTCGTGTCTGTGCGGCTGGTTCTGCGGGGGGCGATATGTTTCGCGTGATGGTCGTCGACGACGAACCGCCGGCACGCCGAAGTCTCAAGCGCCTCCTCGCCGCCCACCCGGACCTAGCGGTGGTGGCCGAGGCGGATTGCCTTGCTGCGGCGACGGAGATGGTGGCCAAGGTCCGGCCTGACATCGTCTTCCTAGATGTCGAGCTGGGGGACGGGAAGGGCTTCGATATGCTCGCCCATACCGAGGACAGACCCGACGTGGTGTTCGTCACGGCCTACAGCCGTTATGCGGTCGATGCCTTCGACGTCGCCGCAGCGGATTTCCTCGTCAAGCCGGTCGATCCCGACCGCCTCGCCGTCACGCTGCGGCGGCTGCGGGCGCGGCGGGCAGAGACGCAGCCGCCGCTTGCGGCCGATGAGCCGAGGCTGTCCATCAACATGCCCGGTGAGTATCTGGTGGTGCCGCATTCGCGGGTGCTGTCGCTCACCGCCGAAGGCGATTTCACGCGCATCGCCATGATCGAGCAGCGCGACCGTCTCGTGTGTCGCCTCCTCGGCCATTTCGAGACGGAGCTGCCGAGCCCGCCGTTCTCGCGCCTGAGCCGGTCGCTGATCGTCAACCTCCGGCAACTGCGCAAGATCGACTGGGGCGAGGGCGGCCGCGCCCGCATCGCCCTCGGTCCGGAAAGCCGCGAGATCGCACTCGGCCGCGCCGCTGCGAGGCGCCTGCGCGAGACGGGCGCCGTCTCCTGACATTCGGCCTCTGCCTCACCCGATGCCGGTCGTGGCGGGGCCGGGAGGCCGCCCCTGCCGCGCACCGCGCCGAAGGTGGCAAAGACTGGAGCGAACTGTCATAAGGCTGAGGCGGTGAAACGTGGCGGCCGGGCAAGATGACGGGCAGTGCGATGGAGAGGATCGAGGCCATCCTCGGATTTCATCCGTGGTTGGCGACGGCGCTCTGGGTGGTGGCGCTTGCGGTGTCGGCGGCCCTCGTCGGGTTCATCGTCAATGGCGCGCTGGCGCGCTTCCTCAACCCGATGATCGCCGGGATCAGCTTCATCAATGGCAAGGACGTCACGGATTCCGGCATCGTCGCGCGGCTGGCCGATGCGGCGCCGGCGATCGTGATCTCGAACTGGATCACGGCGGTCCCGGGGCTGCATCCCGCGCTCGCCCAGATGGTGCGCAACGTCGCCGATGCCGTCACCATCCTGTTCGTTGCCATGGCCGCAGTCGCCGGCCTGCGCCTCGCGGGCAGGCTGTGGCAGAGCCGGCACGCCGACAGCGGTCACTCCATCAAGGGCTACGTCCAGATCGCCGCCATCGTCGTCTACGCCATGGCGACCGTGCTGATGGTTGCCGTCGTCATCAACCGCTCGCCGCTGTTGCTGCTCTCCGGTCTAGGCGCGCTGACGGCGGTCCTGATCCTGGTCTTCCAGGACACGCTGCTGTCTCTCGTCGCCTCCGTGCAGCTTTCCTCGACGGATATCGTCAAGGTCGGCGACTGGATCGAGATGCCGTCGATGGACGCCAACGGCAACGTGATCGACCTGTCGCTCTATTCGGTGACCGTCCGCAACTGGGACAACACCTATTCGACCTTCCCGGTGCGCAAGCTCGTGTCCGACCCGTTCAAGAACTGGCGTGGCATGACCGAGGCGGGCGCCCGGCGCATCATGCGCTCCATCCCGATCGACCAGAGCACCGTGCGCTTCCTCGCCGATGCGGACGTCGAGCGGCTGTCGCACCTGCGCCGCATCACGGACTTCGTGGCGAACGAGACCCGCGAGATCGCCGACTGGAACGCCAAGCTCGGCGCGCCCGCCGACATCCCCGCCAACCGGCGGCGCATGACCAATCTCGGTTTGTTCCGGGCCTACATGGAAAGCTATCTCGCCGATCACCCCGGCATCCGCCAGGACATGATGACGATGGTGCGCTACCTGTCGCCGGGCCCATACGGAATGCCGCTCGAGGTCTATTGCTTCACCGGCACGACGGACTGGAAGGCCTATGAAGCCATCCAGTCCGACATTTTCGATCACCTGACGGCGATGCTGCCGGAATTCGGACTGAGCGTGTTCCAGTCCACCTGACCAGACGTTTGGCGCCCCGTCGTTTCAATCCGTCGCCGGACGCGCAAGGCCGGCCATGCGGTGTTCGCGCGGGCTCATGTCGTAGGCCTTCTGGAACGCCCTATAGAACACGGACAGGCTTTCGAAGCCGCAGTCGAACGCGATGTCGGCAACCGACATGCGCGCTTCCGCCTGCAGCCGCCGCGCGGCCTCCCGCACCCGCAGTGCCGTCAGGGTGCGCATGAAGGACAGGCCGGTCGGCTCGAACAGCACGTGGACCTGGCGCACCGAGATCCCGAGTTCCCGGGCCACCGCTTCCGGCGACAGCGCCGGGCGATGCATGTCGCGTGACATGATCTCCGTCGCGGCGTGGAAGAAGCCGGTGCGCAGCGCAGCCCGGCATTCCGGCAGTCCGGCCGGCAGCCGGCCCCGGGCGAGAAGCACGAGCCGCGCGGCATGCTCGACGTCCCGCGTCGGATCGTCGAGGCTGGTCGCACGGTTCGTCAGGGCGGCGAAGAGGGCGGTGAGCGGCCGCGCGAACGGGGCGCTCTGCGGAAGCATGGCAGCATGCAGGTCGTGTGTTGCCGCGCCGAGCGCGATCTCGCCGGCGATCGGAATCTTCAGGAGCCGGAACTCGAAACCGTCGGATCGCTTGGGGACGGCGTGGAACGGCAGGTCGGAATACTGGAGGGTGATCTGGCCTTCGCCCACCCGCTGGTAGGGCTGGCGGCCGGCTTCCAGCCAGCCTGGCCCGCGCAAGGTCATGCCGATGCACAGGCTGTTCTCGGGGCGGCGGGCGATGTCCGCCGCGCTGCGGCCGATGCGATAGGACGAGGCCTGCATCTCCGAGACCACGGCGCCGCCGCGTTTCCACGCGGAAAATTGCCCGCGGAAGCCGGAACGCTGCTGGCGCTCCAGTTCGATGGTGACCCCGAACAGGGTCTTTCCGCGGACCTCGCACCAGTGGTCGAACCGATCCTGGGGCCGCAGGTCGTCCGTGTTGAAGTTGAGCATGATCTGGGACGCGAAATCGAGCCGGCACCCTTTATGCCAGCTTTTTCCTCCGGGATCATGTGCAATCCAGCCGGCGAGACACGGCTTGCGAACCGCCGGCCCAGCCCGGGGGCACGTGCCGGGCCGGCGGTCGCGCGTCGAAGGTGAACGACGCCGGCCCGTCGACGCGGGGGAGTCGAAGGAAAGGCATTCGTCCCGGCCATTCTAGCGATCCCCGCGCCGCCTTCTTCCCGCTGAGCGCACGCGCCCCACGCCGGTCGGGTGCGGCAGTGGAGAAGCGATGATGGACGCGAGCTGCGTCCGGAGAAAAAATCGCGGCGCATGTCACACCGGCTGCGGCTGTTTCGTCATGTCCGCGCCACCCACGCGGAACGGAGATCGACATGACGCCGCGCCTGAAGGAACCCTTCAAACTCGCCCCCGCTCCCATCAAGGCGATGATGGACCTCGAAGCCACGCTCAGGGCCAGCGGGCTCGACTACAATCTGCTCGAACTCGTGAAGCTGCGGGCATCGCAGATCAACGGCTGCGCCTTCTGCATCCACATGCATGCCACCGACCTGCGCAAGCGCGGTGAGAGCGAGATGCGGCTTTACATGCTGAACGGCTGGCGGGAATCTCCGCTCTACAGCGCGCGCGAGCGTGCCGCGCTCGCCTGGACCGAGGCCCTCACCCGTGTGGCCGATACCCACGCGCCCGATGAGGACTACGAGCTGTTGAAAGCCGCGTTCACGGAGGCCGAGCAGGTGAACCTCACTCTGGCGATCGGCGCGATCAATGTCTGGAACCGTCTTCAGGTCGGCTTCCGGGTCTCCCATGCCGTGAGTGCGGCCGATGCGGCCGCCTGACGGGGCGACGGCGATCTTCGAGGCGCAGCGGCCGCGGCTGCTGCGTCTCGCCTATCGCATGCTCGGCTCCATGGCCGAGGCGGAGGACGTGGTGCAGGACGCATGGCTGCGCTGGCAGCGGGTGGATGCCGGAGAGGTCGAGACGCCCGCCGCCTATCTCAACCGCACCGTCACCCGCCTCTGCCTCGATGCCATGTCGTCTGCCCGCGTGCGGCGCGAAACCTATGTCGGCTCGTGGTTGCCCGAGCCCGTCGCCGAGCCGCCGGACGAGGCCGTGCGGCCCGATGAACTGACGCTGACCCTGATGCTGGCGCTGGAGCGTCTCTCCCCGCTGGAGCGGGCCGCGTTTCTCTTGCACGACATCTTCGATGTGCCGCTCGACGAGGTGGCCTCGACCCTCGACCGCGACGCCGCCGCGGTGCGGCAGCTCGCCTCCCGCGCCCGCAGGCACGTCCGCGAGGCGCGCCCGCGCTACAAGGTCGAGCGGGGCGAGGGAGATCGCCTCGCCCAGGCCTTTTTCACCGCGGCCCGGAACGGCGACGTCGGCGCCCTGCAGGCTCTCCTGGCCGAGAACGTCGTCCTCAGGTCGGACGGCGGTGGCAAGGTCATCGCGTTCCTCAACCCCGTCTCCGGCCTCGCGCGGGTGCTGCGGCTCTATGCCGGTCTTCACCGCAAGCGCATCACCAGGGAAGCCGTCTTCCTGCGCCCGATGTGGATCGACGGGCTGCCGGGCTATGTCAGCCGCGAGCGCGGTGGCGTGCTGCAGACGACGGCGTTCGAGATCGAGGACGGCCGCATCGTCGCGATCTACATCACCCGCAATCCGGACAAGCTCGGTCAGATCGCCGGCGCGCTGGGCGACCCCGTAGCGGCCGGTCCGTCGCACTGAAGCGTTCTGACGTGTCGTCAGCGCCTGAGGCGGCTCGCGAGCAATTGCCGCAGGACCGCGAACGCGTCGTGGAAATCCCGCAGGTGGATAATCCCGAGCGAACCGATCAGCCGCGACACCCAGACGAGCATGACGAAATCGACCGCGACCATGGCGATGGCGACGCCGGTGAGCCCGAACGGCCGCGACAGCACGAGACAGAGGCCCAGCCCGGCGAGCGACGCGAACAGGAAGAAATAGGCGAATCCCGCCTGCCGGTTGATCGAGGTCAGCAAATTCGAAAGCGGTAGCCTGAGACTGTTTAAAACCGTGCCGAGCGTCAACGGCATCAGGTAGACCATGTCCTGCTGGACATGGCCCTGCGGCCGCAGGGCTACAAGCGTGGGCCGCGACAGGCGCCTTGCTATCGGGCCGGAGACGTTTCACCCGCCGTTGGCAAGTACGGCCGCCGCGTGCCCGCTGATCGCGAAGCTGTCTGGCCACTACGATCTTCTGAAGGCGCGCAACTGGCGAGATTCGGAGGGCTGCGGCCTCGGCCGCCGAGAGATCCGCTATCGTCGCCGCAGGATGGCCCGGATCACTTATCTACGCGTCGAAACGCCCCGGACAAGGCTGAGTGCCTCGCGCTCGAAACCGTTGATGATGGCTGACTGCACCCAGCGATGCTCAGCGCGCGCGCGCGCGGCGGCACCGAGCGCTGTTCGCTCCTCGGGGTTGTCAAGAAGATGAGCAATGGCGGCGACAAAGGCTAGCGGCTCGCTCGGCGGCACCACTAGGCCACACCCTTCCACTTCTTCTGCCAAGCTTGTGCCCGGATGGGCCGTGGCGATGATCGGCCGTCCCGATGCTAGCATGTTGGTCAGCTTCGACGGCAATACTAGGTCGGCTGCGTCCGCAAGCTGCGGCAGCAGGTGAACCGTTGCGAGGCCGAGCAGCTCACTAAGGCGTTCGCGAGGCTGAAGGTCGCGGAACACGATGTTCGACAGAGCTGCAGCCTTGGCTTCGAGAGAGGCTCGGTTCGGGCCCTCACCGCACACTACGAAGGTCAGATCGCTGCGATGGCGCATTCGTTGAGCCGCCTCGACTACGAGATCAATGCCCTGCTTGTTGGCGATGTTGCCCGAGTAAAGTGCAACGTGGGGCGTCGATACGCCCCATTCCGACCGATAGGGTGATTGGCCCACCAGCGGCCGGACACCGTCGATATCGGCCCAGTTGCGGAACTCAACCACACGGTGTGATAACACGCCTTTTGCGATGCACTTCCGGCACATCGCGGGTGAGATTGAGCTGATGCGATCGAAGCGTTTGAGCATCGCCGCCTCGATGCGCAGGGCGAGCCCAACCAGACATTGCCGTTTCACTAGGCCAGTCGCTATTGCCGTCTCCACTTCGAAGTCCTGAATATGGATCCAGGTCTTCGCACCGCTTACCCATCCTGCGAACTTCGCGACCGGCGCCGAGATCAGGGAAGGTGCGATCGTCACGACGAGATCGGGATGTCGCACGACCGCGGCACGTACTGCAGGCATCAAGGCGGAAAGCGCGAAGCTTACGTGGTGTAGGATGCGCTGGACGCCGCTCGGCCGGGACGGAACATAGTGCGCAACACGGGTGAGCTCGACGCCATTCTCGACCCCTTTGCGTCGCCAGCCACTGCGAAAACCGGGCTGCACTGACCACGAGGGATAGTAGGGCTTTCCCGCGACTACCCGGATGAGGTGACCGCGAGCAGCAAGGGTTTCTGCTAGACCAGCCGTATAGACGGCGACCCCGATCTTTTCAGGGGCGTAGTTCAGACCGAGGATAAGGATATCGAGTTTTCGTGCTTGCGATGCCATCTGAAAGCCGTTCATCAAGTAACCGAAGCGCGAGACTGGCGCCGACCGGTTGTGCTGTAATGGAAGTGTCGGCGCTCTCAGCTCCAGGTCGAGACAACGCCAGCGTAGGCTGCAGCGCGCATGGCTTCGGGAAGTGCCCGCGCTTATGCCTGGCGACATTGGCCGCCTGCTTTAAATTCGTCGGATTGGGTAGACAAGCCCAATCGCCTCGCCCTCTTGATGTTCTAGGCTACGACCCTTCCGGGTGGTGACCTCGACCGCTGCGCGGTTTTCTTACACAAATGCCTATTTTGGATTGTGTCTGAGGGAGTCGCCGGTGATGTTCTGGGAGAGGCGGCTGTTGACATCAACTCCAGAAGTGGTGAACCACCGATGATCAACGGGATGATGAGCTCCGGGCCCTCATCGCTGCAACCCTCCTTCAGTGCGGCGTGGAAGTGACGGAGGTGCTGAAGACCGTCTCCGCCCACATGGCGGCGAGGTCGAGGCGGTTTCCTTCCGCCTCAAAATCGCCGTCGAGACCACTGTCGGGCGCGTCGTCGCCACGCTCGTCGGGGGTAGCGCCGCCGTGACCGACCAACTGACCGCGTCGGGCCAAGCGGTCTCCGAATAAGTCGACATCAGCATCCGCGAGATCGGTTCTGTCGGCCAAGACCGGGCGACATGGCGCGTGCTCGACGACCACGCCGACGCGGCGTCGCAGTCGCTATCCGCCCGCATCGACGGCACGAGACGCACCATCGGATCGACCGGCGGTCGGGGTCACCGAGAGGTTCCGAGGCGAGACCCGTTGAGTGGCCATATCTTTTGCTTCCGACGGTGGCGCGGTGACTTCGTTAAGATCATCGGGCACGATGGGCAGGAGCGGACCTGTATGTACGTCCACCGGAGCGCGGCAGTTTCCCGGGCCCTCACCGGCGGACGGGGTGGTCGTCATTTCGTCGGAGCAGATAGCATCGCAACTGTGGGATCGACCGGCGCAATCCGGTGGCTGCATAATGTCCAACCTAGATAGGCTAACGCTATTTGCCTTACATTTGCAACTGGCTGTGATTCCACCGCCCGTATTGAGCACGCCCGCCGTACCGCCCTCGCTGCCCATGGGCCTGGTGGCTCTGCGCACGCGATGATCTTGGCCGAACGCGCTAGGAGGATTGGCGCCGGGGCCACGGCCTCCCCCCTCGAGACGGTCATCGTGTACCTCAAGCTGACATCGAGAAACTCAGGCGCGAGTTCGAGGACGAGATCGCGGCGCAGGACAGTGTGTGCCTGGTGTCAATGCCGTTGCCGGCTCCCCGCCGTAGACCCTTGCGCAAGCCTTTCCCCACCACCTGCCGCCCGCCCGCGTCGTCGTGCTGGCACCGACCAGTTGTCCCTGCTGCGGCTCGATGAAGCTGTCGATGCAGGGAGAGGATGTCGCAGAGACGAGTGATCCGGACGGTGCGCGAGAAGTTCACCTGCCGCCAGTGCGAGGCACTTATCCGACCTCCGGCGCCCTTCCATGTGAAGCTGCGCGGCCGCATGGGGCTGAGTCTGCTGGCGACAATCCTCTTGGAGAAGTTCGGGCAGCATCAACCGTTGAACCGCCAGAGCGAAAGGTATGCGCGCGAGGGCATCGACCTCTCCGTCTCGACGCTGGTCGATCAGGTCGGTGCGGCGACTGCGGCCTACAAGCCGCTGCATGAGCTGATCGCGTGGAACGTCATGGCGGCGGAGCGCCTGTGCGCCGATGACACCACCGTGCCGATCCTGTCCAAGGGCAAGTCTGATACCGACCGGATCTGGACCTGTGCGCGACGATTACCCATTCGCCGACGCCGATCCGCCGATGGCCCTTTACTTCGCCTCGCGCGACATGCGGCTGGCGCATCCGGAACGCGCCTCTCGCAGGCTGCCAGGGCATCCTCCGGGCCGATGCTTCCGGCGGTTACAACGGACTGTATAATCCCGCTCGGCCCGACGAACCGGTCACCTCGGACTTTGCTGGTCACATGCCAGGAGAGGTTTCTTCGAACTCGCGGCATCGCCAAAAGCGACGGCGCGGGCAGGGCGCTGCACCGGTGTTGCCGTCGCCCAGGGGGCCATGAAGTACATCGATGCTCTATTCGACATCGAACGCCGGTCAACGGCTTGAGCGCCAAGGAGCATCGCGACACCCGGCAGGAGCAGAGCCGACCAATCATCGATGACCTGTACGTTTGGCCTGGCGCCCGACGCCTCAAGCTGTCCCGCCCGACGTGGCAACCGAGCCGATCGACTACACGCTGAGGTAATGGGACGGCTTCGCGACCGCCCTCGACGATGGCCGTGCCTGCCTGCCCAACAATGCCAGCGGAGCGTGCCCTGCACGGCTTCGGCATAGGGCGGACGGCACGGCTTTTCTCCGACTCCAATCGCGGCGCCGCTATGGCGACGTTGCTCACCACCGCGAAGTTCAACGCCGTCGATACGCAGCCTGGCTCGCCAACGTGATCGTCCGTGTCGCCGTGACGCAGCAGAGTCGTCTCATGCGAAGCTGCCCGACACCATAGCTGTTCCACCGAGGCCTGCACCGGATGCTTACCCATCTGGCTTTCGATTGTGCGCTTGTCGGGCGGAACGCGGGATTCGGGCGCGGTCGCGGAGCGGCCATCCCTTTCAGACAGCGGTGTACCAGCTCGGCGTACCTAGATTTGCTAGTGGGCACACGGAAATAAATAAGTTATATTGTTTGATTGGTCGATCAATATTTAGTATTGAAGCACCACTTTATTGCGGTCGCGTGACATGAAATCAATTTAAATATAAAATTAAATAGTTCATCCTAGTCTATTTCATGGGTATTGGCTATTATGTAAGTCATAGC
>JAEZMP010000064.1 GCA_023442215.1 Pseudomonadota bacterium | reverse complement strand
GCATGATGCTCTACGGCATGTCGCTGGTTTACGGCTTCACCGGCCACACCGAATTCGGCCAGATCGCCCAGGCGGTCGCCAACGGCCATTCCGGCACCGGGTTCGCGTTCGGCATCGCCTTCGTGCTTGCCGGCTTCTGCTTCAAGGTCTCGGCGGTGCCGTTCCACATGTGGACGCCCGACGTCTACGAGGGTTCCCCGACCTCCGTGACCGTGCTGTTCGCCTCCGCGCCGAAGATCGCGGCGATGGCGGTGTTCGTCCGCGTCGTGATCGAGGCCTTCGGCACCGTGGACGCCTCCTGGCAGCAGATCGTGGTGTTCGTCTCGATCGCCTCGATGCTGCTCGGCTCGTTCGCTGCCATCGGCCAGACGAACATCAAGCGCCTGATGGCTTACTCGTCCATCGGTCACATGGGCTTCGCGCTGGTCGGGCTCGCGGCGGGCACCGCCGAGGGCGTGACGGGCGTGATCGTCTACATGTCGATCTACCTGCCGATGACGCTCGGCGCGTTCGCGGTGATCCTTTCCATGCGCCGCAACGGCACGGCGCTGGAGAACATCTCCGATCTCGCCGGTCTCGCGCGGTCCCGCCCGGTGATCTCGTTCGTCCTGGCGATGATCATGTTCTCGCTCGCCGGCATCCCGCCGCTCGCCGGTTTCTTCGCCAAGTTCTACGTGTTCGCCGCGGCGATCCATGCCGGGTTCTACTGGCTCTCGGTGATCGGCGTGCTGTCGTCGGTGGTGGGCGCGTTCTACTATCTCCGCGTCGTCAAGATCATGTATTTCGACGAGCCGGCCGAGGCGTTCGAGCCGATGACCGGATCGCTGAAGTTCGTGCTCGGAATCAGCGGCCTGGCGGTGATGCTGTTCGTCGCCTTCGCCGGCCCTGTTGTCGACGCCGCGAACGCGGCGGCGGCGAGCCTGTTCTGAGCCGGTGGCGAACGATACGACACCACAGGCTGCCGGCGAGCCGCACAGCCCACTGAATGCAGGCTATGCCCTGGGACCCGTCGCGGCTGCGGCGGGTTTTCGTCTGGCGGGTTACGACGAGCTCGGCTCGACCAACGCCGAGGCGATGGAGCGGGCGCGGAACGGCGATCCCGGCGACCTCTGGATTGTGACGCGGCGCCAGACCGCCGGGCGCGGCCGGCGTGGCCGGGCCTGGGTCGCCCCGCCGGGGAATCTTTCCGCGACGCTTCTGAAGGTGACCGAGCTGCCGCCGGCGCGCGGCGCGACGCTCGGCTTCGTCGCCGGCCTCGCGCTCGATACCGCGCTGGAGCGGCTGGCTCCGAACCTCTCGGTCGACATCGCGCTCGACGGTGCCGAGGGAGCGGGCGAGGGCGCCCGGCGCGACCGGCTGCTGCTGAAGTGGCCGAACGATTTGATGCTCGACGGCGGCAAGCTCGCCGGCATCCTGCTCGAGGCGGAGAATCTCGGTGGCGGACGCACGGCGATCGTCATCGGCATCGGCGTGAATGTCGCCCACGAGCCGGAAGGTGTGCCTTACAAGGCGACATCGCTGGCCTCCTGTGGCATAGGGATCGATGCGGAGACCCTGTTCGCGGCCCTCGGCGAGAGCTGGGTGGAAGCGGAGCGCGTCTGGGACGCCGGGCGCGGCTTTCCCGCCGTGCGGCAGGCGTGGCTTCGCCGGGCCAAAGGGCTCGGCGGCCGGGTCGCGGTGCGGCTCGGCGACAAGGTGATCGACGGATTTTTTGAAACTCTGGACGACGACGGACGCCTGCTGGTGCGGGCGGCCGATGGCTCGCTGAAACAGATCGCGGCCGGCGACGTTCATTTCGGGGTGGCGGCTACAGCGGTTTGATGAAGACGGAAAAAGCGAGCGAACTGGTTTTCCTGGCTCTCGGTGGCGTCGGCGAAATCGGCATGAACATGGCGCTGTACGGGTTCGGGCCCGCGCGCCGCCGGCGGTGGCTGATGGTCGATTGCGGCGTCGGCTTCGGCGGGCAATCCGAGCCGGGCGTCGACCTTGTGATGGCCGACCCCGCCTTCATCGAGGCGGAGCGGGACAATCTGCTCGGCATCGTGCTGACCCATGCCCACGAGGACCACTATGGCGGCCTCGTCGACCTGTGGCCCCGGCTCGGCGTGCCCGTCTACGCGACGGCGTTCTCCGCGGCGATGCTGGAAGCCAAGCTCGACGGCGAGCCCGGCGCGCCGGACATCGAGATCATCGAGGTCGACCAGGGCGCGCGGTTCGAGATCGGGCCGTTCGACATCGAGTTCGTGTCGATGTCGCACTCGATCCCGGAGCCGAACGCGCTGGTGATCCGCACGCCGGTCGGCACCGTCGTCCACACCGGCGACTGGAAGATCGACCTGCACCCGGGTCTCGGCCTTCCGATCGATCTCGCGCGGCTCGCGGAGATCGGCAAGGAGGGCGTGCGCGCCCTCGTGTGCGATTCCACCAATGCCACCCGGGCCGGCCGGTCGCCGTCGGAGCGCGACGTCGCGGCGTCGCTGGCGGAGATCATCGCCAAGGCGCCCGCGCGTGTCGCCGTCACGACCTTCGCCTCCAATGCCGCGCGTCTAAGAGCCGTGATCGCGGCGGCGCAGGAGGCCGACCGCGAGGTCGTCGTGCTCGGGCGGGCGATGAAGCGCGTGCTCGATATCGCCGGCGAACTCGGCTATCTCGACGGCCTGCGCCCGGTGCTCGACGAGGAGGCCTACGGCTACCTCCCGCGCGACAAGGTCGTCGCCCTGCTGACGGGCAGCCAGGGCGAGCGCCGCGCCGCGCTCGCGCGCATCGCCGGCGACGATCACCGGCTGGTCGCGCTGTCGCCGGGCGATCTCGTCATCTTCTCCTCGCGCACCATTCCCGGCAACGAGAAGGCGGTCGCGGAGATCGCCAACGCGCTCGCCCAGCGCGGCATCGACATCCTGACCGACCGCGACGGGCTGGTGCACGTCTCCGGCCATCCGCGGCGGGACGAACTGGCGGAACTCTACGGCCTCCTGAAGCCGCAGATGGCGCTGCCGGTGCACGGCGAGGCCCTCCATCTCGCCGAGCATGCCAAGCTCGCCCGCTCCCTCGGGGTGAAGGAAGTCGTCATCCCCCGCAACGGCCTGATGGTGCGGCTCGCGCCCGGTCCCGGCGAGGTGGTCGACGAGGTTCACGCCGGCGTCCTCTACAAGGACGGGCGGCTGCTGGTCGAGCCGGAACAGTCCGGCGTCGAGGACCGCCGCCGCATGTCGTTCGCCGGCGTGGTGGTGGTGTCGCTCGCCCTCGACGCGAAGGGCGAGACGGTCGCCACGCCCACGACGACGCTGATCGGCCTGCCGACCGCGACCGCGGAGGGCGTGCTGTTCTCGGCGATCGTGCAGAAGGCGGTCGTTGGCGCCATCGAGAGCATTCCCCGGCCGCGGCGCAAGGACCATGCCCTTGTCGCGGAGGCGGTGCGCCGCTCGGCGCGTTCGGCCGTGGCCGAGCGCTGGGGGAAGAAGCCAATCTGCCGGGTGGTCGTCGCCGACGTGTGACGCTTGGCCGACGTGTGACGCTTGCCGGCCGGATGCCGCGTCCCGGCTCAGGCCGGTGCGGCGCCGGCGCCGGTCACGGCCACGGAGTCCGCTGGCGGGGGCGTCTGCTCGGATGCGGCCAGCAGGCGATTCCGGCCTGCGGACTTGGCCGCGTAGAGCGCCACGTCCGCGCGCTTCATCAGGCTGCCCAGGGACTCACCGTGCCGGTAGCGGGCGATGCCGAGGCTGATGGTGACGCTCAATTCGTTCGAGACCGTGGAGAACGACGCAGCCTGGACCGCGCTGCGCAGCATCTCCGCCCGTTGAACCGCATCGTCGAAACCGACATCGGCGATCAGCACGCCGAACTCCTCTCCGCCGATGCGCGCGCCCCGGAGGCCTGAGCGGCCGACGATCTCGCCCATGCCGCGCAGCACAGCGTCACCGGCGTCATGGCCGAAGCGATCGTTGATCGTCTTGAAATGGTCGATGTCGAACAGGACGAGGGCGAGTTCGGAGCGCTCGTCGTCGGCGTGTCGGATCAGCGAGGCCGCGCGCAGGAAGAATGCGCGACGGTTCGGCAGGTCGGTCAGCAGATCGACGGTCGCGAGGCGAACGAGCTCGTTCTGGGCGAGAATGACCCGCTGGGCGGCGCGCAGCCGCGCGAAGAACTCCACCCGCGACGGGGGCTTGCCGATGAAATCGTCGGCACCGCTGTCGAGCGCCTCGGCAATCCGGGCGTCGCTGACGCTCGCAGACATGGCGAAGATGTAGAGCGGCGAACGGTCGGCCTGCGAGCGGCGGGCCTCCCGGCACAGGTCCAGCCCGGTCATGTCCGGCAGTTCGAAGCTTGTGATCAGCACATCTATGCTGTCGTCGACCGCCAGCGCACCGAGTGCATCGCTGCCGCAGAGCACCCCGACAGCCTCGTGGCCGGCCTCCGAAAGTATAATTGCCAACACACGTTGCGTCGTGCGGCTCGGGTCGGCAATCAGAATTCGCATCGCATACCAGCAACTGTTCCGGAGGGGAGATATTCTGTCCACCCTCGGCAAGGTGAGCGCGGCCAGACATATCAGCTCTGTGATTCACCCTCCAGAGTGACTTGAAGAATATTAAAGAAATCCGGCTCATATTCAGTATAAGAACATTGCTCGCCGTCGTCGAACAGGGGGATCCGGTCGCCATGGGCAACGCGACCAGCCCCGCCCTGCGGGCGTGATCGTCCCGCCGCTTGCGTTTCGGAGCCACGCGCGCAAACTGGCGACGAGGAAACGCTGGCGGAGGCCCGCCGGACAACAAGACGGAACAGCCTGACGTGGCGTGGACAAGCGTACTGGCGATCTATTTCGTGATCTGGTGGACCGTGCTTTTCGCCGTGCTTCCGTGGGGCATGCGCACGCAGGAAGAGGAAGGCACGGTCGTCCCCGGAACGGTGCCGAGCGCCCCGGCGCATCCCCGGATGCTGCGGACGGTCATCGTCACCACTCTGGTCGCGGCCGTCGTTTTCGGCGGCTTCCTCGCGCTGGTCAACTCGGGATACAAGCTCGACGACTTCCCGCTGTTCAAGCCGCACGGCGCGCCGGTGGTGGGATCGGAATAAGCGCGCGGCGCCTGAGCTTGCCCCGCAGCGCGATGCGCTCCGCCCCGCGGGCAGGGTGAACCTGCCGTCGAATCGGGCGGAGGGCGCCTTACAGCAAGCTCGCCCCGTCGAAACCCGCCTATCGATCCCGACCATCGAATCCCGATCGGTCAACCCGGCCGCCGCGCTCCTGCCGCTTCCGCGCGGCGCGTGGTTCGCCCCGCTGTCGTGCGGCTGCGCGCGCCCGGCTGAGAACGACGGCACGAGATGATGAAGGCGTGCGATGATGAAACGTTAACGGCCGATGAACGGCGGCCGGTCGGCGAAGGACGTTCGCCTTCAGCCGGGCCAGTATTGCGCTGTGTTTATGGCGCACAAAAAAATAAAGCACGGCGCTAAGGCCGTGCTGATTTAGTTCCGCGTCTTACCCTACAGCTGATAGCGGAGTTAAGGGGTGCCTCCCTCCTGTTTATCAGCGGCTGCTAGCTATTGCTGCGCCGAGGGTCTTCCTCCCAAGACTTAGACCGCGATGCCTCTTAAGCTGCCGTGCCGGCTCGGAGACCGACAGCCTTTTGTTATGAAGCCAACTTAGCTCATTGTTTCGGGCTTGTCATCATTTTGTGCATGACTCGCCCAACTTTTTTGCGTTTGACAGAAAAAGCCACCTTCCGGCCGCCATCCCGCTCTGTTACGGGGACTGGCTTGCGTTTTGCCGCCGGGGCGGCTTCACTCCGGACCGGCTCGCCGGCAACGGCTCCTCCCCCCGTTCGGGACAAATCCGGCCGAAAGGGCAGCGTCCCGGCCCGGCAGGCGTCCCGATCGCATATCCTCTCGCGAACCCAGAGCATCCAGCATGCGCCTCTCCCGCTATTTTCTGCCGATTCTGAAGGAAACGCCGAAGGAAGCGGAAATCGTCTCCCACCGGCTGATGCTGCGCGCCGGCATGATCCGCCAGCAGTCGGCCGGCATTTATTCCTGGCTGCCGCTGGGCCTGCGCGTGCTCGACCGCATCGCCGATATCGTGCGCGAGGAACAGAACCGCTCCGGGGCCATCGAGGTGCTGATGCCGACGGTGCAGTCGGCCGACCTGTGGCGCGAAAGCGGGCGCTATGACGCCTATGGCAAGGAGATGCTGCGCATCACCGACCGCCACGAGCGCGAGATGCTCTACGGCCCGACCAACGAGGAGATGATCACCGACATCTTCCGCGCCTCGGTCCGCTCCTACCGCGACCTGCCGATGAACCTCTACCACATCCAGTGGAAGTTCCGGGACGAGGTCCGTCCGCGTTTCGGCGTGATGCGCGGCCGCGAGTTCCTGATGAAGGACGCCTATTCGTTCGACACCGACATGGAGCGGGCGAAGGAAGCCTACAACCGCATGTTCGTCGCCTATCTGCGCACCTTCCGGCGCATCGGGCTGACGGCGATCCCGATGCGGGCCGATACCGGCCCGATCGGCGGCGATCTCTCCCACGAGTTCATCATCCTCGCCGACACCGGCGAGAGCGCGGTGTTCTGCGACAAGGCGCTGCTCGACTTGCCGATCCCCGGCGAGGAGACCGATTTCGCCGGCGATCTCAGCCCGATCGTGAAGGCGTGGACCACGCCCTATGCCGCGACCGAGGAGATGCACGACGAGACCGCGTTCGCCGGCATTCCCGAGGAGCGCAAGGTCGCGGCCCGCGGCATCGAGGTCGGCCACATCTTCTATTTCGGCACCAAATATTCCGAGCCGATGGGGGCGAAGGTCGCCGGCCCGGACGGCACCGAGCGGCCGGTCCACATGGGCTCCTACGGCATCGGCGTCTCCCGCCTTCTCGGCGCCATCATTGAAGCCAGTCATGACGACGCCGGAATCATCTGGCCCGATTCGGTGGCGCCGTTCGATGTCGGCCTCATCAACCTGAAGCCGGGCGACGCTCCCACCGACGAAGCGGTCTCCGTGATCGAGCGCGAACTGGAAGCGGCCGGGCTTTCGGTGCTGACGGACGATCTCGACACCCGCGCGGGTGCGAAGTTCGCCGCGATGGACCTGATCGGCCTGCCCTGGCAGCTGATCGTCGGCCCGCGGGGGCTGGCGACCGGCGAGGTCGAACTGAAGCGCCGCGCCACCGGCGAGCGCGAGACGATCTCGCTCGAGGCGGCGATCAACCGCCTCACCGCCGGCCGGGGCTGACCGCGGGCGACCGGGTTCCGGTGGCCGAAACGAGCGGCCGGCTTCGAGGCCGGCCGATCTTGAACGGAGGAAGTGGATGGCGGCGAAAGCCGGTTCGGCCGGAAAGGCGCGCCCTCGCGGCGTCCGCCCGTTTTCGGCGCTCGAATGGACGATCGCCGGGCGCTATCTGCGTT
This sequence comes from Pseudomonadota bacterium, assembly GCA_023442215.1. Classification (GTDB taxonomy): domain Bacteria; phylum Pseudomonadota; class Alphaproteobacteria; order Rhizobiales; family Segnochrobactraceae; genus Pseudoxanthobacter. The sequence continues at coordinate 1,680 of JAEZMP010000064.1, read as the reverse complement.
CGCGCCGCCGCGAGACCTTCATTTCGGTGATCGCCGGGTTTTCCTTCCTCGGCATCATGCTCGGCGTCGCCACCCTGATCATCGTCATGGCGGTGATGAACGGCTTCCGCAACGAGCTGATGTCGAAGATCCTCGGCATCAACGGCCACGTTCTGGTGCAGCCGATCAACGGCACCTTCGACAACTACATGCCGGTGGTCGAGCGGCTGCAGAAGATCCACGGCGTGCGCTTCGCCATGCCGTTCGTCGAGGGGCAGGCGCTGATCTCCGGCCCCTCGGGCGCCTACGGCGCGCTGGTGCGCGGCGTGCGCCAGGAAGACCTCGATCGCCTGCCGCTGATCGCCAGCACCGTGCGGGCCGGCACCCTCGACGGCTTCGACCACACGAACGGCGTCGCCGTGGGCGGACGGCTCGCCATGGCGCTCGGCGTCGCACTCAACGATCCGGTGACGCTGGTGACGCCCAAGGGCGAGGCGACGCCGTTCGGCGTGGTGCCGCGAACCCAGGCATTCCCGGTGGTCGCCACCTTCGAGATCGGCATGTCCGAGTTCGATTCCTCGTTCGTGTTCATGCCGATGGCGGAGGCGCAAGCGTTCTTCAACAAGGAGAACGCCATCACCGGCATCGAGGTCTATCTCAACGATCCCGACGATATCGACCGGCTGCGGTCCGAGATCGAGCAGGCCGCCGGCCAGGCGCTCTATCTGACCGACTGGCGCATCCGGCAATCGACGTTCTTCTCCGCGCTCGAGGTGGAGCGCAACGTGATGTTCATGATCCTGACGCTGATCGTGCTCGTCGCCGCGCTGAACATCATTTCCGGCCTCACCATGCTCGTGAAGGACAAGGGCCGCGACATCGCCATTCTGCGCACCATGGGCGCGACGCGCGGCACCATCCTGCGGGTGTTCGTCATCACGGGCGCCGCCATCGGCACCGTGGGCACGGCCGCCGGCCTCGTGATCGGCCTGATCGTCTGCCACTATATCGAGCCGATCCGGCAGGGCGTGTCGTGGCTGACCCGCACGCAGCTGTTTCCGCCGGAGCTCTATTATCTGAGCCAGCTGCCCGCCGACATCGATTCCGGCGAGACCGTCACGGTGGTGGTGATGGCGCTGGTGCTTTCCTTCCTCGCGACGCTCTACCCGGCGTGGAAGGCGGCACGGCTCGATCCGGTGGAAGGGCTGAGGCACGAATGAGCGACGAAGCCAACCACGGTTCCCCCCCGGCTCCCGCTACCGAGTCCAGGGACGCCGTCGAGCCCGCGGGCCCCCGTCCGAACGGGGGGCGGCGCGAGGCCCTCGGGCTTTCCGGCGTCGTGCGCCGCTTCCGCGAGGGCGACAACCAGCTCGACGTGCTGAAGGGGGCCGATCTTTCGATCATGCCCGGCGAGACGGTGGCATTGGTCGCGCCCTCCGGCGCGGGCAAGTCGACGCTGCTGCAGATCGCCGGTCTGCTGGAGCGTCCCGACGAGGGCGAGGTGCGGATCGGCGGACGGTCCTGCGCCACGCTGCACGACCGGGAGCGCACGCGCATCCGCCGCGACTCGGTCGGCTTCGTCTACCAGTTCCACCACCTGCTGCCCGACTTCACCGCGCTCGAGAACGTGCTGATTCCCCAGCGTCTCGCCGGGCTCGACCGCAAGGTCGCGGAGAAGCGCGCGCTGGCGCTGCTGCGGGT
>JAEZMP010000027.1 GCA_023442215.1 Pseudomonadota bacterium | reverse complement strand
CCGGCGATCGTCATCAGCTCGCCGTGGGCGAAATTGATCAGGCCGACGATGGAAAACACGATGGCGAGACCGAGCGCGAGCAGGGCATAGACGCCGCCGAGGCTGATGGCATTGACGATCTGTTGGACCAACATCGCCGTTCGATCTCCCACGAAGAAGTGCGCCCGCCAGGGCAGCGACGCGCAGGCTCAGATGCCGAGATAGGCCTGCCGGACAAGGTCGGACGTTGCGAGCTCTTCGGCCGAGCCGGACAGCGCCACGTCGCCGTTGGCGATGACGACGGCGCTGTCGGCGATCTCCAGCGCCAGCGCCACGTTCTGCTCGACGAGCAGGATCGTGAGGCCGCTCCGGCGCAGGTCGGCGATCAGGTCGAAGACCTTGTCGATCATCTGCGGCGCGAGTCCGAGCGAAGGCTCGTCCAGCAGGAGGAGCTTCGGCTTCGACATCAGCGAGCGGGCGATCGCCAGCATCTGCTGCTCGCCGCCGGAGAGATTGCCCGCCTTGACGCGGTAGTAGCGCCGCAGGATGGGGAACAGGTCGAGCATTTCCGCTTCCCGTTCTTTCAGCGCGGCGCGGCCGAGATGGACCGCGCCGCCCAGCATCAGGTTCTCGGCCGTCGTCAGGCTGGCGAACACCCGCCGGCCTTCCGGCGTGAGCGCGACGCCGCGCCGGGCGATCAGTTCCGGGGCGAGCCCCGTCACGTCCTCGCCCTCGAACGTCACCGTGCCGCCCGCCGGGCGGACGAGCCCGGAAATGGCGGCGAGCGTCGTGCTCTTGCCGGCGCCGTTGGCACCGACGAGGGCGACGATCTCGCCGTGGCCGACTGTGAGATCGACGCGATGAACCGCCTCGACCTCGCCGTAGCGGACCTGGAGCGAACGGACCGAGAGCATCGGCTCAGGGCGCCGGCACTTCGGAAGCGGCCGGCACCACCGTGCCGATGAACACGCGCTTGCCGTCCTGGTACTTCACCAGCGCCACCGAGCGCAGCGGCATCCGGTCGGTCCCGGCATAGGTGATCTCGCCGGTCACGCCTTCCAGCTTCTCGATGCCGGCGAGCGCGTCGCGGATCGCCTTCGGATCGTCGGAACCCGCCTTGGTCACGGCGGTGTCGAGGATCAGGCCGATATCGTAGCCGTTGGCCTCATAGGCCGATTCCGGGGCGTGGCCGGTGATCTTCTTGAACTTGGCCTCGAACGCCTCGAGCTTGCTGCCCGGGGTGGCATAGCCGGCGGCGGTATAGACCGTGCCGTCCACCAGCTTGCCGAGGCCGAGGATGGTGCCGGTGCCGATGGCGTCCGCGCCGAACACCGGCGTCTGCACGCCGGCGGCGCGAAGCTGCTGCACGAAGGCAGGGAAGTCCGGCTCATAGCCGGCGGTCATGATCAGATCGGGCTTGTCGGCCAGATTCTTGATCTTGGTGACCTCGGCGGAGAAATCCGCCTGGTTCATCGAGAAGGTACCTTCGCCCACGATGGCGCCGCCTTTCTTGGCGAAGACCTCGCCGAAATATTCCGGCAGCCGCATGGTGTAGGTCGAATCGGGCGACTTCAGCAGGTAGACCTTGCGGAAGCCCTGCTCGTAGGCGTAGTCGGCCAGCACCGTCGCCTGCAGGTTGTCGCCGGGATAGGTGCCGAACATCACGTCGCCGACCGCGCCGGTCAGGATCGGCGCGGTGCCGCAGAAGGTGAGCGTGGGAATGCCGAGCGGCTGGGTCACCTGGCCCGCGGCGATGGACGGATCGGCATCGCACGGCGTGATCAGGATCTTCGCACCGGCATCGACCAGTTCCTGCGCGATGGTCGCGGTCGCACCCAGGTCCGACCGGGTGTCCTTGATCATCAGCTTGACCGGAAACTTGCCGTCGAAGCCGCCCTTGGCGTTGATCTCGTCGATGGCGATCTTGAGCCCGGCCAGCGACGGCTGATCGAACGGCGCGAGGCCGCCGGTCTGCGCGCTGGCGACGCCGACGATGATGTCCTCGGCGAAGGCGGGTGACGCGACGCCGAGCATGAGCGCGGCGGCGGAGACGACGCCGGCGAGCCGGCGGGCGGAGAAACGGCGGTCAGGCATGAGAAAATTCCCCTGTCGTTGAAGGTCCGGTTTCTTGTTCTGTCTGCTTGAGCACCCGGGCGCCGGTCCGGCTGCCGAGATAGGCGGCGATGACGTCGGGATTGGCCTGCACCTCGGCCGGCGTTCCCTCCGCGATGACGCGGCCGTGGTCGACCACGACGATGCGGTCGCAGAGCTTCATCACCAGCTTCAGGTCGTGCTCGATCAGCACGATGCCGAGGCGGCGCTCGGCTCTCACCTCGGCCAGCATCGCCATCAGTCCCTCGGTCTCGACCGGGTTCATGCCGGCGGCGGGCTCGTCGAGCACGAGGAACGCGGGGTCGAGCGCCAGCGCGCGGGCCACCTCAAGCCGCCGGCGCAGGCCATAGGGCAGGCTTGCCGCCGGCTGGTCGGCAAGGTGGGCGAGGCCGACACGCGCGAGTTCGCGCATCGCGGCCTGTTCTGCCGCCGCCAGCCCCGGCACCACCTGGCGCGCCGCGACCAGCACGTTTTCCAGAAGCGTCATGCGCGGGAAGATGCGGATGTTCTGGAAGGTGCGGCCGAGGCCGGCCCGGGCGAAGCGGTTGGCGGCGAACCGGGTCACCGGCTTGCCGGCGATGGCGAGCGCACCGGAGGTCGGCTCCACCGCGCCGGCGAGCATGTTGATCAGGGTGGTCTTGCCCGCGCCGTTCGGCCCGATGATGCCGGTGATGCAGTCGGTCGGCAGCTCCACGCTCGCCTCGTCCACGGCGACCACGCCGGCATAGCGCTTGGTCAGCTTCTCGGCGCGGATCGTCAGGCGTTCCGTGCGCGGGGGCGGCTCAGCGGCGGAGGCCGGCGGACGGGAAAGCCCAAGGCGCTTCAGGAGGTTGAGTTCCCGACCGCCGCACAGGCCCTCCGGGCGGCGCCAGATGATGAGGATCATCGAAAGCGCGAGCACCGCTTCGGTCAGGCCGAAGATGTGAGGAATGACGATCCCGCCGATCTCGCCGCCGCCCTCGATGCGCCGCACGAATTCGATCACGACCGTGGTCACCAGGACGCCGGAAAGGGCGCCGAGCGACGAGGTCATGCCACCGACGATCAGCATCGCCAGTGTGGTGAACGCCAGCTCGAAATAGGAATCCTTGGGCGAGAACGCGCCTAGGAACTGGGCCATCAGGCCGCCGGCCACCATCGCCACCACGATGCTCGCCGCCCAGGTGAACATCGCGGTGAACCGCCGGTCGACGCCGATGGCGGCCGCGCCGCGCTCGTCGTCGGCCGCCGCGCGGGCCGAGAGCCCGATCGGCAGTTCGCGGAAGATGCGCGCGAAGGCGAGCGCCGCGGCCGCGATCGGCACCGCCGTCCACAGCCCCACGCCGCGGGGCACGCCGTAGAACGGCTGGCTGCCCCGCGTGATGTCCCGCGAGGCCACCAGCAGCGTGTAGACGATGATGAGAAGCGCGAGCGTGGCGATGGACGCCCCGGACCCCGACAGCCGGAACAGCGGCGCGCCGCTCACGAGCCCAACGACGATGCCGAGCAGCACGACGATGCCGAGGGCGGCCAGGAGCGACATCTCGTGGCCGGCGAGAAAGGCCGGCAGGTTGCGCAGCGCGCTCGCCTGCACCGATGTGCTCATGGTGAGCAGCCCAACCGCATAGGCGCCAAGCCCGACGAAGCCGGCGTGCCCGAACGAGACGATGCCCGTGTTGCCGGAGAAAATCTGCAGCGAAACCACGGCCGTCAGGATGATGGCGGCCTGAACGCCGGTCCGCTGCCAGGCCACGCCCGCCGACGTCAGCACGAGCGCGATGACCGCCAGCAGGACGGCCATGGCGACGGCATCCACCAGCGCACCGCCCATCGCCTTCGACAGCCTTCTGTCGGCCCTGTTGTGCAAGCCGGCTTCCATGCGCTCGGTCCCGTTCTCTGCCGTGGTGCGGTGCAGTAGAAAGCCAGCGAACAACAATGTCAATTCTATTTCAGATTTGACATTCGATCATAGTTTTGTAATTCGATGGACAATCACGCGAGGCGAAATGCCTTGGCGAAAGGGCGGAGCTTGGCGGAAAGGCGGGGCGATGCGGATCCGGGACATGCTGACGGACAGCGGGCTGACGCTGACGCCATCGGAAGCCAAGATCGTGCAGGCGCTGCTCGGGGATTATCCGCTTTCCGGCCTCGGCACGGTGTCGAGCCTCGCCAAGAAGGCCGCCGTGAGCGACCCGACGGTGGTGCGCTTCGTGGTCAAGCTCGGCTTCGAGGGCTTCCCCGATTTCCAGTCGCAGCTTCTGGCCGAGGTCGAGGCGCGGCTTCATTCGCCGCTGCTGATGATGGAGGCGAAGCGACCGGCGTCGGGAGATGCCAGCGTGGCACAGAGCTATCTCGGCTCCATCGGCGCGGTCGTCGGCGAAACCGTCGGCCTCGTGCCCGCGCAGAACTACGAGCGGGCGATCCGCCTGATCGCCGACGCGAAGGGCAAGGTTGTGGTGCTGGGCGGCCGGTTCAGCCGCCACGTCGCCGGCATGCTCGCCGCCTATCTCGTGCAGTTCCGGCCCGGCGTGCGCGATCTCGGCCGGTTGGGGCCGGAAGCCTTCGATCTTCTGGTTGATCTCGACAAGCGCGACGTGCTGGTGGTGTTCGACTACCGCCGCTATCAGGCCGATGTGGTGCAGTTCGCCCGGCAGGCGGCAGCGCGCGGCGCGCGCATCGTGCTGTTCACCGATGCCTGGCTGTCGCCCATCGCCGAGGGTGCCGAGGTGGTGATGGTCGCGCCCATTGAGGCCGCCTCCCCGTACGACACCCTCGTTCCGGCCGTCGCTCAGGTGGAGGCACTGGTGGCGCAGTTGCTGGCGACCGAGGATGCCGCCCTGCGCCGCCGCGTCGAGGACATCGAACAGGTGCGCCGCCAGAATGCCGTGACCCTCGACGGGGACGGTACCCCCGGCATTTCCGAACAGACTTGATCGCGCAGGAGAGCGAAATGAGCCGATCCGACGAACGCCGCGATGCGCCCTATGTGCCGGGCGAGACCGCACTGCTGCTGGTCGACATGCAGCGCATCTGGCTCGAGCCGGGCCTCGATCACAGCCATCCCGAGCGCGGCCCCGATCATTATTTCTACCGCGAAACCGCCACCCGGACGATCCCGAACCAGGTGCGGCTTCTGAAGGCGGCGCGCGAGGCGGGCGTGGAGGTGATCCACACCATCATCCAGAGCCTCACCGAAGACGGCCGCGACCGCTCGCTCGACCACAAGCTGTCGCCGATCAACATTCCGAAGAGCGCCCCCGAGGGGCTGCCGGTGCCCGAGCTCGCGCCGGTGGGAGACGAGATCCTGCTGCCGAAGACCTCATCGGGCGTCTTCAACTCCACCAATCTCGACTATCTCCTGCGCAATCTCGGCATCCGCTATCTCGTGGTCGTGGGCATCGTCACCGACCAGTGCGTCGACATGGCGGTGCGCGATGGCGCGGACCGGGGCTTCATGGTCACCTGCGTGGCCGATGCCTGCGCCGCACCGACGCTCGAGCGCCACGACAATGCGCTGAAGGCTTTCGGCGGCTATTGCTGGATCACCGATACCGACGAGGTGGTGAAGCGGTTCGAGGCGATGAAGCGTGCGACGGTGGCGGCATGACCATGGGTGACGAAGCGGCAGGCGTCGTGCTCGACCCCGCCGTCCATGACGTCTCGGCCGATTGGCCGGCGGCCGTGGAGGTGCTGAACCCCACGGGCGCCTCGCCCGTCGTGCTGGTCTGCGAACATGCCTCGCGGCACATGCCGGCGGCCTATCG
>JAEZMP010000088.1 GCA_023442215.1 Pseudomonadota bacterium | reverse complement strand
CGCCAGGGGGCGGCGGTGGCGGCGGCGGCGGAGGGCCGTCGTCGACGGGAACAGGCGGCAGGCTGTTCTTGCCGCGGCCGATTTCCTGCCGCACTGCAAGGGGCGCGGCTTCCAGCGCGCGCAGGATCGACGACTGCACGATGGTCATCAGCCCGCGCGCTTTGTCCTGCTCCACCAGAAAGAGGGCCTTCACGCGGGCCGGATCCAGCGGATCGGCACGCATCGCCTCGAAGGTCTGCTGACGCGCTTCGTTGAGTTCGCGCGCTGCCTGCCGGACGAGCGGGCGGTTCTGGTCGTCTGCCCGCACGGCATCGCGGCTCTCAGGCGGAAACGCGCGCATCAGGAAACCGAACCCGGCCGGTGGCGGCGGTGGCGGTCGATGGGAAAAGGTGCCGACGAGATAGCCGGCACCAACGAAATTCACCACGAGCGAGACCGCGAGCGCGGCGGCCACGGCAACCGCCGTGCGCGTGCCGACGATCATGACAGGTCACCCGGATCGAACCCGAGGACGACGACTGCCAGTTCCTGCTCGCCGTAGCCGGCATCGTGGGTGGTCGGCACCGGGGCAACGATGCTGAGGCCGACCCCGAGGGCGACGCACATCACCAGCGTCCATGCCCCGACGAAGGCGAAGCGGCGGCTGAAGCCGATCCGAAGCGGCCGTTCGGCCGAACGCGGCCGGGCGCCGTGGAGCCGCGATACCAGCCGACCGACGGTTGCCGAATCGACCGGGGCGGTGGCGACGGCCTCGCCCAGAAGCACATCGAGGGTGCGGGCGCAGTCGGCTTCACGCTGCGCGGCTTCATCGCGGGCGGTCAAGGCGAGGGCGGCTTCGCGCTCGGAGGCTGGCCAGCGTGCCGGATCGCCGCCGTGGCGGTCGAGCAGGGCGAGGAATGCCGCCCGGTCGAGCGCCGCCGGGCCTTCGCCCGGGAGGCTGCGGGCAGGGCCGGCTTCGGGGCCGGAAGGATGATCACGGTTCGACATTATCGGACTTCCCCCTCGCGCCGGGCGAGGTTCATTCTCAATGTTCTGCGCGCCCGCACCAGAAGCTGTTCGGCCGCACCGACGGTTACGCCCAGGCTTTCGGCGATGTCGGCGGTGCTGTGTTCTCCGCCCGCGGCAATCAGGATCGCGGCACGTTGACGGGCGGGCAGGGCGCGGATGTCGTTCATCACCGCGGCAAGGCGGGACCGATCGGCGAGCTGCCGTTCGGCGCCGACGTCCGGGTCCGCCGCCTCGGCCGCGTCCTCCAGACCGACGAAGCGCCGCAGCTTTCGCCGCCGCTCGAGATCGATGCAGCGGTTGACCGCGATCCGGGTGATCCAGCTCGCGACCTTGACGCCACGGTCCTCGAAACGCGATGCCGTGCGCCATATGGTCCAGAAGGTATCCTGCACCACGTCGTCGGCGCTGCCGGCCGCGGCGCTGTAGCCGGCGGCAAGCGCGCGGATACGGGCGCCGTGCCGGCGCAGGAGAGCGGTCAGCGCCTGCTCGTCACCGGTTGCGACCGCCCTGATGAGGGCGATGTCGGGATCGGCCGCGGCGCCGTCGGCGAGCGCCGTCCCGGCCGCATCCGCTTCGGACGAGGCGTCCTCCGGCGTCCGCTCGAACGTCATGCCGGCGTCCGGGCGCGCGCGGAGACCGGCATCGCCGGCCCGCCCGCTGCCGGCGGGACCGCCGGTGCCGTTCTGCAGGGAATCCGCCGCCACGTCGGCTCCGGTTGCTGTGTCATGCCATCCGAGGGTCCGCCGCACGCCCGTCGCCATCTCCGTCGCGACCTGCGCCGCGCCGGCTCCTGCCTTGCCTGCCTTCGCCCGCGCGGCGTCAGGTCGACCGAATGTCGCGAAGGGCTGAACGAACGCCGCCATGGCCAACTCTCTCGACCGTGTCCATCATAGCAATTGCCGTACGAGACGGCGACTGCAAGGAGAACGCGGCAGGCGCCCATTTCCCTACGCACGCAAACACACCCCTGGCATCAGCTCAGGCCCGCAGATCCCCACGGCTCGCCGCCGGAACGAGGCCTTCGCTGGGGGCAACAGCCAATTTCTGCACCGATGAGCGCCCCGCCGCGATTGCGGAACGCCACCCGATCGGTTATGAGATCGGCGTTCGCCCGCGCGGCGAAACTCCGGCCTGCACCCGTAGCTCAGCTGGATAGAGCGTTGCCCTCCGAAGGCAAAGGTCACACGTTCGAATCGTGTCGGGTGCGCCATTTCCCAACGTAAAATCAGTGATTTATCAAGCTGCCCTCTAGGGTCGTTTGCCTCTGCCTCGCTGCGGAAACGGATAATGGCGTGTGGCAGCGTGGCGCCGTGTAGAGCGGACGGCGAAGAGATTCGCGATGAGCGTCGCGGCTCTATCCCTAAGCCGCCCCCCCAACTTGTTGAGAAGCTGCGCCACGAGGGCCGCGTTTTCCTGCGGCAGGAAGCGCCCGTCGTGCCTGGCGACCATTTCCAGGGTGGCCTGAATCCGACGAACACGCGGCGGACTGCCGGTCGTCGAGCGGCTTCGATCTACGCCCCTGCGAGAGGGCGACCCAATCGCTGCGCTCGGCCGCCTGTGGCCGTACGGGTGAGGGCCGTGTTGCTCAGGGCCGCCACCACGTGCCCGGCCCGATGGCTGAAACGTGAAGCTACCACCGGCGAGAAGCAAGGGAAGGTGTCAACCGCGATCCAGGGCGCGGATCTTGCGGCCGCCGGCGAACTGCTCGTGGATCGGATCCATCGCCAAGACATCGTTCGTCCCGCTGGCGGGCGTCCGGTCCTCCCACACCTTCGCTCATCCGACGCTTCAACGTTTTGTTGCGCAGCTCATTTCTTTTCACTCAGTATTTTATCTTTTATGATCTGACGTAGAGTTTGTGCGAGATTTGGTGTGGCGCTCGAACATGTAATCATGATCTCGCTCGGCGATTCGGTTAGCGACGTATATGCGTGCTTCATAGTGCTGTCCAAATAGACGCAGTCGCCCGTCTCAAGCGCGATCGGCTCGTAATATTCTGAGAAAAGCATAACCCGACCTTTCAATACATGTACGAATTCCTCCCCCACGTGTGATGTCATTTCGCCGGCTTGCTCAATAGTGCGTGCGCGAATCTCGATATGTATGGGTATGATGCGTTTGTGGGCGACATCTGAGCAAAGATATCGATAGGTATAATACTTCGTATCCAATTGCTGGCCGTCATATTGCCGGCTGACGCTGCGCCGGCCAACGACAACCGCCGGTGTCCTGTCCTCGGTCGCAGGAGGATCAAGAAGGTCGGCAATTTCGACGCCAAGCCCGCGGCTCAGTTGCAGCACCTTGTCGAAAGTGGGCGATAGCAGGCCATTCTCAATCTTGGACAAGGTCGAGGTCGAGATGCCTGTCATCGTGCTGACGTCGGCCAGTGTCCAGCCATGATGCGCGCGCCGATCGCGCAGCAACTTTCCTAGCGCGGGCGGCTCATTGTTTATCGGAGTGTCTCGGTCTGCCACGTCTGGTCCTGCCGCTTGGCGATTGCGAAGAGTCATTATTTTCGCGCCATCGTTTCCTTAAGCGACATCGCACCGAGAACAGCAAGGGTGATTGTCACTGCGAGGACAATGGAGACGAGGGCATTCACTTCGGGGGTGAAGCCAACCCGCATCATCGCCCACAGGCGGATGGGCAGGGTCGCGTCGCCGCCGACAAGGAAGAAGGTGACCAGCGTCTCGTCGAAAGACAGGGTGAAGGCAAGAAGGCCGCTGGTGACCAAGGCTGAACGCAACTGCGGCAGTACAACATGCAGGAAGGTCTGCCAGTTGTTGGCGCCGAGATCGAGCGAGGCCTCGATCTGGCTGTTCTCCAGGCTTTCCAGCCTGATCGTCACCATACGGTAGATGATGGCGAGAACCAGCACGACATGCCCGATGGTGACGGTCAGAAGGCCGCGCTCCAGCCCGAGGCCGCGGAAGGCGATAAGCAGCGAGATGCCGGTGATGATTGCCGGCAGCACGAAGGGCAGGAAGATCACGAGCTCGATGAGCGCCCGGCCGCGGCGTGCGCCCGTCTTCATGTAATAGGCGAGGCCGAGCGCCAGCGCAGTGGCGAGCGCGACGGCGCAGGCCCCGACCAGGAGCGTGTTGCCGAGTGCGGCGAGCATCTGCGGATTGTCGCCAAGCCGGGCGTACCATTGCAGGCCGAAGCTGCTCCAGTCGATTCCCTCGCGGCTGATGTCGAAGAAGGACAGCAGCACCACCATGAAGGCGGGACCGTAGAGCGCTGCGAAGACCAGGGCGCCGATCAGCCACAGCAGGGTAATGGTCATGCGCTCTGCGGCGGTCATTTCACCCTCGCGTGGCGGGAGATGGCGGCCGCGACCAGAATGATGAGGACGACCGAGACCAGCAGCACCACGGCCAGCGCCGCTCCGAAGGGCCAGTTGAAGGCCATGCCGAACTGGCTCCAGATCGCGCGGCCGAAGGTGAAGCCCTGATTGCCGCCGACCATTTGCGGGGTGAGATAGTCGCCCAGCGCCAGCACCATGACGAACAGCGCGCCGACGATCGAGCCGGGCAGGCTGAGCGGCAGAACCACATGGAGGAAAGTCGGGCCCGGCCGGCCCCCCAGATCGGCGGAAGCCGCCATCAGCGAGGGCGAGATGCGCTCCAGCGACAGGAAGATCGGCAGGATGGCATAGGGCAGATAGATCACGGCCATGGTGATCATCACCGCGGTCTGGTTGTAGATGAAGGCCTTGCTCGGCACATCCAGCACGCCGATCTGGATCAACAACCAGTTCACGGGACCGTTGTAGCCGAGAATATTGCGCATGGCGTAGATCTTGACGATATAGTTCATCGCCAGCGGGATCACGCTTATCAGTAGAAGAAAGTAGCGTAACCGACCCTCAAGACGCCAGATCAGATAGGCGATGATATAGCCGAAGATCAGGCTGGTGGTTGCGACGATGCCGGCAAGCCAGAGAGTTCCGGTGAATACACCACGATAGACCGGCTTCGCCAGAAAATCGATGTAGTTCGTTAGGGTGAAGCTCTTCACCAACTGGCCATCGGCGGTGGACCAGAAGCTGTAAAGCAAAAAGGTGGCCAGCGGCACGAGAATCAAAAGAACAGGCAGGCCATACACCGCCAGCCCAAGCGCCATGCGGCGCACTTGCCGGCGGCGGGAGGGGACACCCGTTCTCATCGGACCAGCCTGGGGCGTGGCGAAGGAAAGATCGGTCATGGCGCGCCTCACGCGGTCAGGATACTGACATCGGCGTCGGACCAGTGCAGCGGCACGGGTGCGCCGATCCCGATGCCACTGCCGAGATCCGGCGTTGGCAACCGCACCTTGACGGTGTGCGCCGAGCCCTCGCCGAGGCGCACCACAAGTTGGGTCGTGGCGCCGAGAAAAGTGAGGCTCTCCAAATTTCCGGTCATCGAGCGCTGATCGACGGCACTCTTGCCGGCCTTGCCGACGCAGAAGCTCTCAGGCCGGATGGCGATCGAGATGGCTTCGGCCGGCGCGGGGCCGCTGAGGGCATGGCTGCCGAGCGGGCTGTGCGCCGCCAGCGAGGCGCCGGCCCCTGTCAGTCGTGCCGGCAAGATATTGTTTTCCCCGAAAAATTTCGCCACGAACTCGCTGCGCGGGCGGTAATAGATGTCTTTCGGTGTGCCGACCTGCTCGACCTTGCCGTGGTCCATGACCACGATGCGGTCCGACATCGAGATCGCTTCCTCCTGGTCGTGGGTGATGAAGACGAAAGTGGTGCGGATGCGCCGCTGCAACGCCTTCAGGAAATCCTGCATCGAGCGGCGCAACTCGGCGTCGAGCGCGCCCAGCGGCTCGTCCAGCAGCACCACCTTGGGCTCGCACACAATGGCGCGGGCGAGCGCCACACGCTGACGCTGGCCGCCGCTGAGTTCGGCGGGGTAGCGCGCCGCCTTGTCGGCCAACTCGACCATGGCGAGCACGTCCGCGACCTTGGCGTCGATTTCCGCCCGCGGGCGCCGCCGCATCTTCAGGCCGTAGCCGACATTCTTCGCCACGCTCATGTGCGGGAAAAGCGCGTAGTCCTGAAACACGGTGTTGAACGGCCGCTCGAAGATCGGCATGTCGGTGATGTCGACGCCGTCCAGCAGGATGCGGCCGGTGCTCGGCGGCGTGAATCCGCCGAGCATACGCAGGATGGTGGTCTTGCCTGAGCCCGAGGGCCCGAGAATGGTCAGGAACTCGCCATCGCCGATCATCAGATCGATCGGCTTCAGCACGTTGACCGCCCCGTAGGATTTGCCGACCCCGGCAAGGTGGATGAGGTTGCGGAAGCTCATGCCGGCATCTGCTCCGTTTGACGAAAGGCTGGTCATTCGACCGGTGTCGCCTTGATTTCGTTCCACAGGTCGATGCGTCGCGCGAAATCTTCCGGCGCCTGCAGGAAGACCAGCTTGTCGGCATAGGTCAGGCCTATCGCCTCGTTGGCCGCGGCATTGGTGGTGTTGCCGTAACCGGTCTTCTCGCTGATATAGGTGCCGACATCCTTTTCCAGCATGGCATCGATCCACGCATGGGCAAGGACGGGGTCGCGGGCGCCGGCGCTGATAGCCCAGCAATCGATCCAGCCGATGGCGCCCTCCTGCGGAATGGTCAGCCCGACATCGAGACCCTTCTTGCGCAGCATCGGCGCCTGCGGCTCTCCCATGGACATCATCAGGTCGACGCCGCCCTGGGCGAAGATGCTGACCCCGTCGTCGAAGCCGGCATAATAGGTCGAGACGAACCGCTTCTGGTCGAGCAGCTTGGCCTTGATGCTGGCGAACTGGGCGTCGGTGAGGTTGAAGGGGTCTTTGTAGCCGAGCAGCAGCGCAGTGGTGACGATCGCGTTGTTGGCGTCGTCCATGGCGATGATACGACCCTTGTACTGTTCGTCCCACAGCACGTTCCAGCTGGCCGGCGGCTGGGCGAACACCGCCTTGTCGTAGATCAGCGGGATCGATCCCCACGCGAACGGCACCGCGTAGGGCTTGCCGTCGAACACGATGGCGGAGACGTTGCCGAAGGTCGGCAGCAGGTTCTTCGCGTTCGGAATCTTGGAAAGATCGACCGGCTGGATCAGCTTTTCCTGCGTCAGGCGCTTGTAGGAGGAGGTCTCGATGGCGATGACGTCGAAGTCCTCGCCCTTCGAGGCGGTCATCTTGGCGAAGATTTCGTCGACGCTGCCGGTGTAGGTGATCTTCACCTTCGCGCCGGTTTTGGCCTCGAAGGCCTTGACCCAGGGCTCGTCCGCATAGCCCTCCCAGGTCAACACCCGCAATTCCTTGGGGGCGGCGACTGCAGGCAGGGTGGCGCCGGCCACGAGCAGCCCGGCAACGCCGGCGACGCCGGCCATGAAGTTGCGTCTGTGCATGGAATTGATCCTCTGGAATGTTCTGATTGGTCCGCCTATGCGGCGGTTGTCGTTGTGGCGGCGGCGTAGTTCACCTCGGTCCGGTGCCAGCCCTCGGCGTGTTTCTGCCAGTAGAGTGCCTTCAGCCTCAGGCTCACCGGCCCGGGGGCGTCGTTGTTCATGATGTGGCCGTCGACCCGCGCCACAGGCATGACGCCGCCCGCGGTCGTCGTGCAGAACATTTCGTCGGCCTGCAGCAGGTCCTCATGGCGCAGGGGCGCAATGCGCGCCGGCAGGCCGATCATCGCGCAGAGATCGAGGACCGAGCGGCGGGTAATGCCCTCAAGGGCGCCGCGGTCCGGCGTGAGCACCTCGCCGTCGCGAACCATGAACACGTTGAAGCCCGGCCCTTCGGTGACGAAGCCGTCGGCGTCGAGCAGCACGGCGGTGTCGGCCCCCGCATCGTGCGCCTCGAAGAGGCCGCGTGTCAGGTCGCCCCAGTGATAGTTCTTCACCGTCGGGTCGATCGACGCGGGCGCAATGCGGGGCACGCTGGCGACATGGAGGTGCGCGCCGCGGGCTTGGACGTCGAGCGGAATGACGTCGATCCAGGGAATGGCGTAGGCGGTGAAGAGGTTCTCGCAATCCGCCGGCCGGCGTGAGCCGAAGATGCGCGGACGGCCGCGGGTGCAGACCATCGCGACATAGGCGTCGCGCAGGCCGGAGAGGGCTACGCAACGCTCCAGTATCGCCGCGATCTCGGCGCGGCTGTGCGGTGGGGTCAGCCGGCACGCCGCGAGAGAGCGCTCGAAGCGGTCGAGATGGTCGTCTAGCCGGAAAAAGCCGCCGTCGCGCACATGCGCCACGTCATAGGTGACGTCCGACCGGGTGAAGCCCCAATCGAGGATCGAAAGCCGTGCCTCGGACGCTCGAACGTAACGGCCTTCGACGAAGGCGGCGCCCTGAGAGAAGTCGGGAAAGTCGGCGGTCATGCCATCGATATCCTGCGGTGTCTGCGGTGGACGTATCGGATGATGCCGAGGAGATATCCGATTGGCAACAAAAATTTCGGATAAGAAAAATAAATTGACATATCCGCAATTGACGGCGACATCTGGCACCGACGCAACGCGATCCACGGGAACCCGCATGCCCCTCGCGACTGAAACAGAACGCCTCGGCCCGACCGGGCTCCGCATCACCCGACTGGGGCTTGGCACGGCACCGCTGGGCGGCCTCTATGAACCGGTCAGTGACGAGGCCGCAGAAGCGACGATCGCCCGGGCCTGGGACCTCGGGCTGCGCTTCTTCGACACGGCTCCGCAATATGGCAACGGGCTCTCGGAGCGCCGGCTGGGTGCCTTTCTCGCCGGCAAGCCGCGTGAGAGCTATGTGCTCTGCACCAAGGTCGGAAGGCTCTTGCGCCGGCCGGCGCGGCCGGTGGGCGAGGATGCCTACTACAAGGGAACGCCGCCGGAGCGGCCCGTCTTCGATTTCAGCTATGACGGGGTGATGCGCTCGTTCGAGGAGAGCCTGGAGCGGCTCGGGACAGGCCGGATCGACGTTCTGCACATCCACGATCCCGACGATCACTATGATGAGGCGGTGGCCGGTGCTTACCGGGCGCTCGACCGGTTGCGCAGCGACGGGGTCATCGGCGCGGTCGGCGCCGGCATGAACCAGAGCGAGATGCTGGCCAGCTTCGCCCGTGCCGGCCGCTTCGATTGCTTCCTGCTCGCCGGCCGCTACACGCTGCTGGAGCAGGGCGCTCTCAAGGACTTCTTGCCGCTGTGCCAGCAGCAGGGCGTCGGCGTCATCATCGGCGGCGTCTACAATAGCGGAATATTGGCGAACCCCGCGCTTGGAGCCAAGTTCAACTATGTCGACGCCGACCCGGCTCTCATCGCCCGGGCGCTTGACCTTGACGCGGTCTGTGTCCGCCACGGCGTGCCGCTGAAGGCCGCAGCGATCCAGTTCCCGGCCGCCCACCCCGCGGTGGCGTCCATCCTCACCGGCGCCCGCAACGCGGCAGAGATCGCCGAGAACGAAGCTCTTTTCCGCCATCCCATACCGGCGGCGTTGTGGGAGGAAATGCGCTCGCTAGGCCTGATCGACCCTGCGGCGCCGACGCCATGAGTGCCGCATCGCCCCTCGTCATCGATGCCCACCAGCATTTCTGGGATCCGTCGCGGGCGCACTATCCGTGGATGGCGGGCGAGGCGATGGCGTCGCTGCGCCGGCCCTATGTGCCCGGCCACCTGGCGCCGCTGCTCGCCGCCGCTGGCGTCGACGCCACCCTCCTCGTGCAGTGCCGCCATGAGGCGGCCGAGACCGAGGAGTTCCTGGCTCTTGCGGCGGTCACGCCTTTCGTCGTCGGCGTGGTCGGCTGGGTCGATCTTGAAGGACCCGATGTTGCAGGCGAAATCGCCCGGTTGCGTGCCCTGCCGGGCGGCGATCGTCTGGTCGGCCTGCGTCACAATGTGCACGACGAGCCTGATCCACAATGGCTGGAGCGCGCGAGCGTTTGGCGCGGGCTGGAGGCTGTGTTCGCTGCAGGACTTACCTTCGACCTTTTGGTGCGTTCCCGCGAGCTTCCGGCTGCGATCGCGAGTGTCCGCCATTTCCCCGGAGGGCGTTTCGTGCTCGATCACATGGCCAAGCCGCCCATCGGGCGTGGCTTCGATGCGCTGTGGGCTGATCGTTTCAAGCAGATGGCAGCCTTCGACAATGTCTGGTGCAAAGTCTCGGGCCTGGTGACCGAGGCGAAGTGGAACGACCATTCGCCATCAACGTTCGAACCTTATCTGGTCCTCGCGCGCGACACCTTCGGTGCGCGACGGCTCATCTTCGGCTCCGACTGGCCGGTGGCGACCCTCGCGGCCGACTATGCCACGGTCAAGGACATTGCCGCGCGGTGCTTCCCCGACGATCCTGAAGCCGCGCAAGGCCTGTTCGCCGACAATGCGATCGATGCTTATCGCCTCGCATCCCGGCTTCGCATCCCTCCCTGCAGCGAGACATCCTTATGACCAACGTCGATCTAGGCGCGGGCCGTTGGCTCAACGAGCCGGCCCGCTGGTCTATCGCCTCCGGCACCCTGCATCTGGCGACGGATGCGGCGACCGACTTCTGGCGTGAAACCCATTACGGCTTCATCCGCGACAACGGTCATTTTCTCGGCTTTACGACCGGTGAGGCATTCACCGCGGAAGTGCGGGTCAAGGGCGAGTACCCCTCGCTATATGACCAGGCCGGCCTGATGGTGCGGATTGACGAAACGCGGTGGGTCAAGGCGGGGGTCGAGTTCTCCGATGGACAGCTCAACCTCAGCGTGGTGGTCACCGACGGCCGCTCCGACTGGTCGGTGACGCGACCGGATGGAGATGCCACCGATGTTCGATTGCGCCTCACTGTGAAGGGCGGCGCCCTGCGGGTGCAGGCCTCCACCGACGGCGCGGTGTGGCCGCTGCTGCGCCTCGCTTCGTTTCCGGCGGCGCCCGCCTATCAGGTCGGGCCGATGGCCTGCACGCCGGAACGAGCCGGTCTGGAAATCGCCTTTTCGGATTTCCGCATTCTGCCGCCAACCGAGCGCGACCTGCACGACCTTTCATGACGACAACAACCAGGCGGACACCATGCTGATCGGCATCGACCCGATATTGAACCCGGCCATTCTCCATGCCTTGCGAGCGATGGGCCACGGCGATGAGATCGTCATCGCCGATGGCAGTTTTCCAGCCGAGACCGTGGCGCGCCGGCTGGTGCGCATGGAAGCGAGCGACATGCCGCGCATGCTGCGCGCGGTGCTGAGCGTGCTCCCGATCGACGAATCCGAGCCCGACCCGGTGCTGGGCATGGAGGTCATCGGCGAACCCGACACCCTCATGCCCGCCCACCGGGAGATCGACACCATACTCGGTGAGGTGACAGGCGGCGCCGTCAGTCTCAAGCGCATCGAACGCTATGCCTTCTACGAGCGGGCGAAGCAGGCCTTCGCGGTGATCGCGACGGGAGAGCGACTGTTCTACGGCAACGTCATCATCCGTAAGGGAACGGTGGCCTGATCTCGATGGCTGCCGGACATTTGGAGTCAGTGACTTGAAACTGTTGCGTTACGGTCCGGCCGGCCAGGAGCGTCCCGGCTTGCTCGACGGCGAAGGCCTCATACGGGATCTGTCGTCCGTTGTTCCCGACATATCGGGTAAGACGCTGTCGCGCGCGGGTATTGAGGCATTGAGGCGCCTCGATACCGCAGCGCTGCCGCTGGTTGCGGAACCGGTGCGGATTGGTCCCTGCGTCGCCGGCGTCGGCAACTTCATCGCCGTCGGGCTCAACTATGCCGACCATGCTCGCGAGAGCGGCCTGCCCATTCCAGCCGAGCCGGTGCTGTTCAACAAGGCGCCGTCTTCAATCTCCGGGCCGAACGATCCGATCATCGTGCCGCCGGGATCGAGCAAGCTCGATTGGGAGGTGGAGATCGCGATGGTTATCGGCGAGGCCGCCTATAACCTCCCTGAAGCTGACGCGCCGGATGTCATCGCCGGCTATTGCGTTTGCCACGACGTTTCCGAGCGTGCCTTCCAGAATGAGCGCGGCGGGCAGTGGACTAAAGGCAAGAGCAGCCCGGGCTTCGGCCCGCTCGGGCCTTATCTGGTCACTCCCGACGCCATCGCCGACGCGCAGGACCTGCCTCTCTGGCTCGACGTCAATGGCATGCGCATGCAGTCAGGCTCCACGGCCACCATGATCTTCCGGCTCCATTTTCTCGTGTCCTATATCTCGCGCTTCATGCGGCTCGAGCCGGGAGATGTCATCACAACCGGCACGCCGCCCGGCGTCGGCATGGGGCGGCATCCTCCGCGCTATCTGAAGGTCGGCGACCGTGTCGAACTTGGCATTGCCGGGCTCGGCACCCAGCGTCAGCAGGTGCTGGCCCATGGTTGACCCTGACGTGATGGTGAGGACGGCGCCCCGCAGCGTTCGGATGGATCCGGACGACAATCTCATCGTCGCAGTCGACGCCATCGAGCGCGGCGTCGCGGCGGGGGGCATCGTCGCTGCCGATCGTATCCCGCGCGGCCACAAAATGGCGGTGGCAGCGATCGAGGCTGGCGCGCCGGTCATCAAGTTCGGCCAGACAATCGGCTTCGCCACTGTCGCCATCGCGCCCGGCACCTGGCTGCACGAGCATAATGTCGGTCTCAGGGATTTCGAGCGCACGTCCCGCCCGGCCACTGATGCAACCGCCCGGCCGCCAGCCGCCATCGAGCCGCCGGTCACCTTTGCGGGCTTCCGCCGCGCGGACGGCAGGGTCGGCACCCGCAACTATGTCGGCATCCTGAGCTCGGTGAACTGCTCGGCCACGGCGGCACGGTTCATGGCGGAGGAGATCGTCCGTTCCGGGGTGCTCGCCGATTTTCCCAACATAGACGGCGTCGTTCCGCTGGTTCACGGCACCGGATGCGCCATGGACACCGAGGGCGAAGGCTTCGAGGTGCTGAAACGCACCCAGTGGGGCTATGCGGCAAACCCGAACATGGCCGCTGTCATCATGGTCGGCCTCGGCTGCGAGGCGTTCCAGATCGACCGCTGGAAGCAGGCCTACGGCATTGTCGAAAGCGACCGCTTCCGCAGCCTGACCATCCAGCAGACCGGCGGCACGCGAAAGACCGTGGAAGCCGGCGTCGCGGCCATCCGGGACCTGCTGCCGCTCGCCAATCAGGCGCGGCGCGAGCACGTGCCGGCATCGCATCTGACGCTGGCGCTGCAATGTGGCGGCTCGGACGGCTATTCCGGCATGACCGCCAATCCGGCGCTGGGCATTGCCGCCGATCTGCTGGTTGCCCACGGCGGGACGGCGATCCTCTCGGAGACGCCGGAGATCTACGGGGCCGAGCATCTGCTGATACAGCGCGCGGCAACCCCCGAGATCGGCGAGCGGCTGATCGGACTGATCCGCTGGTGGGAGGATTATGCCGCGCGCCATCGCGGCGTCATGAACAACAATCCGTCCCCCGGCAACAAAGCGGGCGGGCTCACCACCATCCTGGAGAAGTCGCTTGGGGCGATCGCCAAAGGCGGCAGTTCTCCGCTGGCTGGCGTCTATCGCTATGCCGAGCCGATAACCCGGAAGGGGCTGGTGTTCATGGATACGCCCGGCTTCGATCCGGTCGCCGCCACCGGCCAGATCGCCGGAGGCGCCAATGTGCTCGCCTTCACCACCGGGCGCGGCTCCGCCTTCGGTTCAAAGCCGACACCCTCGATCAAGCTTGCGACCAATACGCCGATGTATACGCGAATGGTCGAGGATATGGACGTCAATTGCGGCGATATCCTCGACGGCGTGTCGATCAAGCAAAAGGGCCGTGAGATTTTCGAGCATATTCTGGAGGTTGCCTCAGGACGCCGCACCAAATCCGAAATGCTCGGTTATGGCGACCATGAATTCGTGCCGTGGCAGATCGGCGCGACCATGTAGGTGGCGGGGTGATGGTCAGACGCGAAACGCTTCCCCTCCCGTCACTCAAGATGATTTGCTTTACGATCGGTCATGACCAGCACTTGTCATGGCCCGTGGTTTCGGTCCACGTCCCGGCGAGAGGGGCGACCGTGGTGCCCGCCATACTGAAGAAGGGGCGGCAGTTGGGGGCTCGAGACCCAGGATCGCTCACCTTATCCCGAATTCCTCAATGATAGCGTCTACGAAACTCCTTACCTTGACCGTCGGGCGGCGTCCGGCAGGGTAGAGGACATGCATCGGGCGAGCCGGCCCTTCGTAGTCCGGCAGCACCCGGACAAGGTACCCGGCAGCGATTTCGGCGTCCAGTACACTCTCCGGTCCCAGTGTGACGCCAAAGCCTGCCTTTGCCGCGTGCAGCAGAGCCTTCCAATCGTTGCTTCGTATGCGTCCGCTGGCGCGCACGTCTTCGGTTCTGCCTTTCCGGGTGAATTGCCAGCGGCAAGGAATTGAAGGCGACCAGTAAGCGTAGGGAAGACAATCGTGCAGCTCCAGTTCTGCTGGCGTCCGGGGGGTACCCCGGCGCGCCAGATAGTCGGGGGATGCACAAGCGATCAGCCGATATGGCGCAAGAGGGTGAGCGATGAGAGACGTGTCATCGACTTCACCGACCCGCACCATGACCTCGTATCCTTCTTCGAGTGGATCGACGAAACGGTCGTTGAGCGTCAGGTCGATCTGCATGTCGGGATAGCGGTCGAGATAGCGCGTTACGAAGGGCGCCAGGCTGAAGGCACCGAATGTCATGGGAGCGTTGACCCGCAACACGCCTTTTGGCTGGGAACGCATATCCTGCGCGATGGATTCAGCGGCCTCGACCTCGGTGAGCAACTGCTTGCATCGGTCGTAATAGGCCCTGCCGACTTCGGTCAGGCTTTGCCGCCGCGTAGTGCGGTGAAGGAGCGTGGTCCCGAGACGATCTTCCAGGAAAACCACATGCTTGGCGACCATCTGCGGCGACATTCCCATCGCTTCGGCCGCAGCGGCGAACGAGCCCAGATCAGAGGCTTTGACAAAGACCGCCATGCTGGTGAGCCTGTCCATCATTGCCTCCTTTCAGTTGGTAATATCGTTTCATAATGACGATTTATCCGATTTTGGTGATTAATTAAACCTCTCCGTCACCACCACGGAGAAACGACATGAAAATCGGGATTATCGGCGCGGGCTTCGTCGGCCGCGCCATCGGCAAGCTCGCAGTTCGGTCGGGGCATCAGGTCATGCTGAGCAATTCTCGAGGACCGCATACACTATTCAGTCTGAAACCTGGTGTTGGCTGCGAGATCGGAACAGTTGAAGAGGCGGCGACGTTCGGGGAGATTGTCGTGGTCGCCATTCCGCTCGCCGCCTATCGCTCGGTTCCCGTTGATCCGCTGGCGGGTAAGGTGGTCATCGATACAGACAACTATTATCCGGAACGCGATGGCCGCATTCCCGAACTGGATGCGGGAGCGACCACCACAAGCGAATTGCTGGCCCGCCACTTGCCGCAATCGCGGATCATCAAAGCCTTCAACGCCATCACCATGAACGATCTTGAAAAGGACGGGCGGCCTGGCGGTTCGCCGGATCGCCGCGCCCTGCCTCTCGCGGGGGACGATGCAGAGGGCAAAGCCATCGTTGTTCGACTCTACGACGAGTTCGGCTTTGAAGCGTTGGACGTCGGTCCGCTGTCGGAAGGATGGCGTTTCGAGAGAGCCAGACCGGCTTATTGTGTGCCCATGAACATGGCACAGCTTAAAACAGCCCTGGCGGAGATAGTGCGCGCGAACCAGCCAGCGTAGTAAGGCCGCGCCATACTGCGTGCGCTTGCGGGCGCGGTGCACGATTCCCGTCTTTCGACTTTGATTGAGCTGTCGAACGCCATCGATTGTCATATCGGTGCGGGTGGCGTGCATCATCGGGCGGGAGCGAACCTCACACCGGATTTGTGACCCGTGCTAATGTCACCAGCGTTGGCGGTGCGCTCTCGATAGGGTCTGCCGCAAGGGGTAAGGCATGACCACGGCACTCCTCGCTCTCGACTTCATCAACGACATTGTCGATCCGGCAGGCAAGATCGCGGGCTCGGCTGCCGAGGTGGCCGCGCGGGGCACATTGGCCAAGGCTCATGATGCGCTGAGTGTGGCGCGGCAACGCGGCTGGCTGCCGGTCCTCGTGCGCGTCGGCTTTGCCGATGGCTATGCAGCCGTTCCCAAGAGCAGCCCGATTTTCGCCCACGCCGCCAAACTCGGAGCCCTCAAGCTCGGGTCCTGGGGGACGGAGTTCCATCCGGCGCTCGGCGCAGAACCCTCGGATGCGGTCATCCTCAAGCCCCGCGTCAGCGCCTTCTACAGCTCGGGGCTCGAGGCACTGTTGCGCGCCAACCATGTGGAGCGTCTCGTCGTTTGCGGCGTCTCCACCCCCTGGGTGGTTCAGGCGACGGTGCGCGACGGGCATGACCGTGACTACGAGATGGTCGTGGTAGAGGACGCCTGCGCGGCCGCGGACGAAGACGAACATACCGCCTCCCTCCGCCTGCTCTCGCGGATCGCGCGCATGATCCGTGCGGAGGATCTGGTGAGCCTATGAACGGGCTGGGGGCACCGGCGGCAAAGCTCCGGGCTTTCCTCGCGCGGGAGGTGCAGGGCCACGAGCTTCTTCACGCCCTGGCGGTCATCGGCCCGCTGGTTGTGGCCTATCTTGTCTCGGGCGAGGCGGCGTTGCTCAGCCTTGGCCTCGTCGCCATTGCCCTGTTCGTCCCAGCGCAAAAGCTGCGACTGGGGCCCGGAATGGTGGGACTGCAGTACCTGCTGATCATCGGCGTTTTCGGTGTGCTGTTCATCGCACTGCCCTTCAAGCCCGTCTTCGTGCTGCTGACGGCGCTGGTGGCCTTCCTCACGGTCGCGGTAACACGCTATGGCAACCAGCTGCGGACCCTGGGCAATTGGGTCTTCATTCCCGCCGTCTAACTTGCCTGTGAAGTTCGCGAGGGCACAGGCATGAACGAAGCCTGGCGCCATGCGGGGCTTATCGTGGCCCTCTCTCCCGTGGCGCTGGCATTGGTGTGCGCCGACCTGATGCTCGACCGCAATCGTTCCGCGGGTTCCCCTCCCGACTATGGCCCGGCCTCGACCAACTGGCTTTTGCCCGCAGGCGCGACAGCATGCGCCGTTCTGGCAGCCGCTGCCGTGGTGGAGGCGT
>JAEZMP010000674.1 GCA_023442215.1 Pseudomonadota bacterium | reverse complement strand
AGCGGCAGGGTCCAGTTGTCCGGCTCTTCCGCGACCGGGCTCACGCGACCTCCGCCGGAAGCCCAGCGATGCGCTCGATCAGCGACATCGCCCGTGCTTCGTCGAACGGCTGCGGGGACGTCCGGCGGGCGAGCGCGGCGCCGCAACGCCGGGCCGCCTCGCCGGCCAGCACGGGGCTGGCGGCGGCGACGGCCAGCATCTCGTCCATGCGGCCGTTGCAGTGCAGGGCAAGATCGCAGCCCGCCGCAAACGCCCGTGCCGCACGGGTGCCGAGGTCGCCCTCCAGCGCCTGCATCGAAAGATCGTCGCTCATCAGCGCGCCGTCGAAGCCGATATGGCCGCGGATAATCTCGCCGATCACGACCGGCGACTGGGTCGCAGGCGCGGTCGGATCGATGGCCTCGAACACCATGTGCGCGGTCATGGCGAGCGGCAGGTGGGCGAATGCGCGGAACGGCACAAAGTCGCTCTTTTCCAGCTCCGCCCGGGAGGCAGACACGACGGGAAGCGCGAGGTGGGAATCGACCATGGTGCGGCCATGCCCGGGAATGTGCTTCATCACCGGCAGCACGCCGCCGGCCATCAGCCCGCGCACCGCCGCGGCGGCGAGAGGCACGATCGCCTCGGCATTCAAGGCATAGGCGCGGTCGCCGATGACGTCGTGAACGCCGGGGACCGGCACATCGAGCACCGGCAGGCAGTCGACGTCTATACCGACAGCGGCCAGGTCCGCCGCCATCAGGCGTGTCACGAGTTCCGCCGCCTCGATTCCCGCCGCCGGATCGGTGTCGTAGAGCCGCCCGAACGCCAGCGCGGGCGGATAGCGCCGCCAGTGCGGCGGCCGCAGGCGCTGCACGCGGCCACCTTCCTGATCGACCAGCACAGGCGCATGCCAGCCGACAGCGTCGCGAAACGCCGCCGTCAGGTCGGTGACCTGCGCGGGCTCGAGGCAGTTGCGCGCGAACAGAATCAGGCCCCATGGCCGCTCGCCGGCAAGAAATGCCCGCTCGTCCGCCGTAAGCTCCGACCCGGAAACGCCGGTGATGAATGCCTTCGTCATGCCCGCCCTGCCCCGAGCGCCTCGGAACCATTGCGGATCGGACGGAAACACCCGCCCGATCCGGGATCATTCGCACTTCAGGAACCCGGCCATATTCCCGCCGCCCGGTCCGATGCGACACGACGAATATGCTCCGGGGAATTTCAACCGCAAAGACTGCCGCGCGTCGGAAAGGACGGGCTCAGCTGCGCACCACGAAGCAGCTGCCGCCCGCCGATTTCAGGCTCGTGCACAGCGCGTTCGCTTCGGAGGACGAGCGGGCCGGCACGCGGACGCGATAATAGACGCCCTTCGCGCCGAGATCAGCCGAAACGATCGTCGGCGTCACATTTCCAAGCAGAGCGGGAAATTTGCGCTTCAGGGCGGCGAACGCCTTCTCGGCGTCGGCGCGAGACTTCTGGGAGGCGACTTGAACACCGAACGGCGTCTCCGGAGCGCCGCTCGCGGCGCTCGGGACATCGCCGTTGGTGTCCGCACCGGCCTCGGCCGACGCGGTCTCCTGTCCCGGCGGCCCCGCTCCCGCGGCATTGGCGATATCGACCGGCGCGGTCGCGGCCTGAATCGGCGGCAGCGCGGGGGTTACGGGCGCGGCGGCGGCCGTCCGCGCCTCGAAACCGTTGGGCAGCACGTCCGGGGGCACCCCGGCATCGGCGGTCTGCACCGCCGGAGCCGGGGTCTCGAGGGCGCCCTGGCTGTTGTCGGGGCGTGGTTTCGGCATCACGAAGTTACCGGGCGTGATGTAGTTCTTCGCCGCCAGCGGATCCTCCGCCGCCCCTTCCTGGGCCGGCGTCAGCGCGGCCGCGGCAGGCGCGGACGGCGCGGTCGAGGGCGGCGGGAAGTCGGCTGCCGCCTGCGAGGGATCCGGCGTCACGATGGTGCCGTCGGGACGAACGATCACGGTGCGCACCTTGCGCGGGATCACCGGTGTGGCACCGGGCTCAGCCGCCGCCCCGCCCTGCGCTGCCTGGCCGCCGCCGACGCCGGGCAGTTCCGACGCGCCGGGCGTGCCGTTGGTGGTCACGCCCTCGGCCGTTGCACTGGGCGTGTCGAGCGTCTGGTTCTCCGGCTTGTTGGTCTCGGCGACGCGGTCGTAGAACACCTTGCTCGGGTCGGATGTCTCCGCCGCCGTGCTCGCCGGCGGCTCCACCTTCACGGGCGATTCGTCGGCCTTGATGACCGGGGCGTTCTCGTCCGACAGGCCGCCGCCGAAATATTCGGTTACGGAATATCCGACGATTCCGAGCAGCACGACGATGCCGATCGTCGCCGCAATCCAGAGCGCGCCGCTGCGGCGGCGCCGGGGCGCGGCCGGCGGCGGAGGCACCGCGGCAAAGGCCTGATCGTCGTGAGGGTCGACGAAATTGTGGTCGGCGACGCCATCATCGTGGTCGTCCCACCGCTCGCCGGGACGGCCCTCATTGCGACGGCCATCATCCTGCCAGCCTGAAATCGCGTCGTCGAACGCGGCAACATAGGTGCTGTCGTCGTCCGGGTCGTCCTCGGCCCGTTCATCGACGAATTCGCTCCGCGCCGGGTTCGGGCGGGTGGCGCCGCGGGCGGCGTTCGCGAGATCGAACGGCGAGAGGCCGTAATCCTGCGGAAAATCGTGCTGCATCGGGTCGGGCGCGGGGGCCGGCGGCTCCTCGATCTGGGGAACCGGAGGCGTATGGATCACCGTCGGTCGCACCGGACCGGCACGCCGGCTCACGGTCTTCTCGATCGGAGGCAGCGGCTCGAACGGCACCGTCTCCTCGCCGTCTTCGTCCGCCTGCGGGTTCAGCACGCGCGCCGCCGGCCCGCGGGAAACCGGGGCCATGGCGGCCTTCGGCCCCTCCGGCGGACGAGCGCCCGGGGTCGCATCGAAGCGGGGCGCCGGCGGCACGGGCGCGCGCGGCGGGACGTTGCCGTTGAGCTCGCTCGCAAGCGCCGCCTCGATATCGTCCATGTCGAAGCCGCCGCCCGAAAGCGCCGGAGGCTCGTTGCGGGGCGGGGCGGGGCTGCGTGGCGCGGCGGCAGGCGCCGATGCCGGCGCAGAGCCGGGCCGCTGGGCAACCG
>JAEZMP010000665.1 GCA_023442215.1 Pseudomonadota bacterium | reverse complement strand
CGCAGCAGCTCCGGCAGGCCGATCAGCGCCACCGCGCCGACCACCACGCCCGGCAGGCTGCCGAGGCCGCCGATGACGAGGATCGCGAGCACGTTGATCGAGACCACGAGCTGGAAGGAGTGCGGGAACACCGAGCCGATCAGCACGGCGAACACGGCTCCCGCCGCACCGGCGAACGCGGCGCCGACGGTGTAGGCGAGCAGCTTCACCGCCACGAGGTCGATGCCGAGCGCCTGGGCGACGTCCTCGTCCTCGCGCACCGCCAGCCACGCCCGGCCGATGCGGGAATGCTGCAGCCGCCAGGAGACAAGCCCTACCACGCCGGCGAGCACGAGCGCGAGATAGTAGAGTTCCGCCGGCGTCTTCAGGATCAGGTTGCCGATGGCGGGCCGGGCGATCTCGATGATGCCCTGCGAGCCGCCGAGGGTGGGGCTCAGCGCGTCGGAGAGGACCAGCACGCGCACGATCTCGCCGAGCGCCAGCGTCGCCATGGCGAGATAGTCACCCCGGACGCGCAGCACCGGCAGCCCGAAGATCAGGCCCGATACGGCCGCCAGCACCACAGCGATCGGCAGCGCGATCCAGAAGGAGACGTGGGCGATCGCCGCGGGCGTCGTCGAGCAGAGCAGCGCGACGGTGTAGGCGCCGACCGCGAAGAAGGCCACGAAGCCGAGGTCGACGAGACCGGCGAGACCGAGCTCGATATTGAGGCCCATGCCCATCAGGATATAGAGCGCCACCAGCATCGCCACCTGCGCCACGAAAGCGTTGGTGACGAGCGGCAGCACGACGATCACGGCGATCATTACGCCGATGCCGGCGCGCCGACGGCGGCGCGCGCCGACTTCTCCGCTGGTGCGGGCGATGACGCTGCCGCGCATGAGGCTCAATGCTGCGCCGACGGCGAACAGCACCACCGCCGCTCCCGGATTGACGCCCATGAAGCCGAAGATATCGCCCTCCAGGCTGCCGAGCCCGGGGATGTTGTCGAGGATGCTGGCGAACACGTCGCGGAACAGGCCGGCGATGAGAACGGCAGCGAACCCGGCGACGATCGCCTTCCGCGCCCGCTCGGGCATTGCGAACAGCACGCCGCCCAGCGCCCCGCCGACCGCGCCGCATCCGGCGATGAAGGCGAGCGCCTTCGTCGAGGCGAGGCCCAGGCCGAAGCTCAGCGACCGCACCAGCATCGGGCTCGCCGCGACGAGGATCGAGCGCATGTTGACGCTGGCGACGAGAAGCACGAGGGCGGCGAGCATCACGCCCGCCACCAGCCCGGCGAGGACACCCGCGCCGATGAAGTGCGCGCCGGACGGCGCGCCTGCGGTCGCGGCGGCCTTCGCGGCCAGCGCGCCGCCGACCACGGCGATCAGCGCCACCACGAGCTGCGACAGCGTGAGCGTGTCCTCCACCACCCAGCGCTTGTCCATGATCACGTAGGCGCCGATCATGGCGAAGGCGACGGCGGCGAGGCCGGTGAACAGGCCGATGCGCAGCGTCTCGCCCAGCGGGCCGCGGCGTCGGCGTTCGAGACGGAACGAGCTTGTAACGGCGGCGAACGTCATGCCTCAGGCCCTCTTGGTGGAAAGCCGCTCGCCGAGCAGGCCCTGGGGGCGGAAGATGAGGATCATCACCAGCATGCCGTAGCCGATAACGTCCTTGAGCTGGTAGGGCGCGGGAATGTTGAAACCTTCGAGCAGCAGCGCGGGTCCGAGCGCCTCGGCGAGGCCGAGCACCAGGCCGCCGAGCATCGCCCCGCCGAGATTGCCGATGCCGCCGAGGATCGCCGCGGCGAAACCCTTCACGCCGAGGAAGAAGCCCATGAACACCGTGATCTGCTTGAACACGAGCGCGTAGAGCACGCCGGCGACGCCGGCCATCGCGCCGCCGATGGCGAAGGTCGCCACGATCACCCGTCCGACGTCGATGCCGACGAGGGCGGCGGCGTCGCGGTCCTCGGCGACGGCGCGCATGGCCTTGCCGAGCGGGGTGAGGCGCACGACGGCGAGCAGGCCGGCGAGCATGATGATGGCGGCGGCGAACGCGATGAGCTGGGTGATCTGGAAGGTGGTGCCGAACAGGGTCACCGAGCCTTCCATCCAGCCGAAGCCCGGATAGGCGCGGTTGCGGGTGCCGAACAGTCCGCGGGCCGAATATTGCAGCACGAAGGTCAGGCCGATGGCGCAGATCAGCGGCGCCAGCGACCGCACGTGGAGGAACGGCCGGTAGGCGACGCGCTCGATCGCCATCGAGACCAGACCGCCGGCGGCCATGCCCGCCGCCAGCACCAGCGGCAGCGCCAGCAGCGGCACCGCATTGGTGGCGCCGGCCTTGTTGAGGGCGTCGGCCGCGAACAGCCCGGCGAAGGAGCCCACCATCATCACGTCGCCGTGGGCGAAGTTGATCATGCGCAGGATGCCGTAGACCATGGTGTAGCCGAGCGCGATCAGGGCATAGACGCTGCCGATGGTCAGGCCGAACACGATGAACGAGATCCAGTTCGCCGCCGAATAGGTGTCGGCGAGGATGGAGCCGACGACCCCGACGATCACCAGGGTCGCCACGACGACGCGGATCGCCAGCAGGATGTGGTCGACCCAGGTCGAGCGCCGGAGCCACTCTGCGAGTGGACCCGGCGCCCTGGTTCCGGTGACGCTCGTCACGGATAGATCCGCTTCGGGTTCACGCCCGGCTCGAACGTCGAGGGATCGTCGTTGACGAACTCCCAGATGGCATAGGCCGAGGCGCCGCAATCGCCGTTGGCGTCGCAGTTGAGCGTGCCCGTCAGCGCCGAGAGGTCCTTCGTCGCCATCATCGCGTCGAACAGCGCCTTGCGGCCGATATAGAGGTTGCCGTCGGCGTCGGTCTTGCCGACCTTCTCGATGGCCTTCATCGTCAGCAGCGCGGAATCGTAGCCGTAGGCGCTGAAGCCGCCGATCGGAGCCTCGCCATATTCCTCCTTGAACTTCTCGACGAAGGCCGGGAACTGCTTGGAGAACAGGTCGGTCGAGGGACCGGTGATGCGGTAGCCGATCACGGACGGGCCGGCGGCCGCGATGGTGTTGGCGCTGAAGGTGCCTTCGCCGCCGAGGATCAGGGTGTCCTTCAGCTCCGGAACCTCGCCCTTCTGGCGCAGGATGAAGCCGACGCTGGCGACGAACACCGGCGTGAAGATCACCTGCGGCTTGCCCTGGGCGATGCGGGTCAGCACCGGGCGCATGTCGGTGTCGGTGGGCGAGATCGCCTCGCTGGCGGTGATCGTGCCGCCCTTCTCCTTGAAGTTCTTCTCGAAGGCGCGCACCAGCTGCTCGGTATAGGGGCTGCCGTCGTGGATGGTGGCGGCGGTCTTCAGACCGACCTGGTCGTAGAGATAGTTGGCGGCGAACTCGCCGGCCTTCAGGTCGTTCGGAATGACGCGCAGGAAGCCCTTGAAGCCGTCAGGCCGGTCGGCGGCGGTGAGCGAGGGCGAGGTCGCGCCGAACGCGACGCTGGGGATGCCGACATTCCACAGGATCGGGGCGCCGACGCGGGCGCCGGACGAGCAGGACGGGCCGAGCACGGCGACGATCTGCTTGTTGCCGGCGAGCTTGGTCGCCGCCGTCTGGCCGCCTTCGGCGGTGCACTGGGCGTCTTCGCCGACGAGCTTCACGTCGAAGCCCAGCACCTTGCCGTCCATGTCGCCGATCGCGACCTCGGCGCCGCGCAGTTCGTCGATGCCCTGGTTGGTATCGCCGCCCGACTGCGAGGAGTAGCCGCCGATCAGGATCGGCTGGCCCTTCGGAACCTCGACGACGCCGATGTCGTCGGTCACGGGGCCGACGGTCTCGGCCGCGACGCTTGTCGGCGCGATTCCCGTCGAGGCCATCAAGGCCGCGGCGAGCGCAAAGGCGCAGGCGCTGGTCTTTCTCATGGTCTACCCTTCTGGTTGGAGGCCTTATGGTGGCAGGTGCCCTGTCCGGTGGATCAGGTGTTCTTTTTTCAGGCTTTAGTCTTGGTTTCGGGCCTTGGTCTTTGGTTTCAGGCCTTGGTTTTGGCGCCGCCGGCCGCGGCTCTCCCCCGCGGTCCGCCGGCGATCTCCGATGGTCCTTACGCCGCGATCGCCGGCGGCTTGCCGATGGCCGAAAGCGGGCCGACTTCGCGCTCCACCAGCGGCAGCACCTCGGCGGCGAAGCGCTCCAGCGAGCGGCGGGCGCGGGCGACCGGCATGTCGCCGAACTGGAAGAAGCAGTTGTAGTGCTGCGGGTTCAGGTGGCGGATTTCCTCCACCAGCCGCGCGGCGACGTGGTGCGGATCGCCGATCAGCAGGTTGTCGACGAAGGTCTCGATCGGCGGCTCGTCGGGGATCGGCGGGGCGATCACGAACGAGCCGTCGAGGGCGAGGTTCGAGGTGCGCAGGCCGTGGACCATGCGGCCGACATAGCGGGCGCGCTCGCCGGCTTCGAGCGCCTCCTGCCGGCTGTCGGTGACGTGGATATATTGCTGCAGCGCGACCGGCATCGACGGCCCGTCGAGCCCGGCGGCCACCCATGCGCCGCGCACCGCCTCGGCGATGCCGAACAGCGCCTGGCTGCCGCGCCAGCCCGCGGTGATGAAGGGCACGCCACCCCACTTCGAAAGCGCCTTCAGGATGGGCGGGTGGGGCGAGGTGCAGTAGACCGACGGCATCGGGGTCTGGAGCGGCCGCACCGTGACGACGGAGTCGGGGATCGAGATGTGCTCGCCCTTGAACGACGCCTTGCCGGTGGTCAGCAACTGCTCGACGATGGACCAGTATTCGAGGAAGATCTCCGTCTTCTTGGCGACGTCGGCGCCGTAGCGTTCGAACTCATAGGCCTGGTAGCCGGTGCCGACGCCGATCACGACGCGCCCGCCGGTCGCCTGGTCGAGGAAGCCGATTTCCTGCGCGACGCGCATCGGGTGGTAGAGCGGCAGCACCACCACGCCCGCGCCGAGCTTGATGCGGCTCGTCGAGCCGGCGACCGCGGCCGCGGTCAGGAGCGGCGAGACGCTGACGGAATAGTTGGTGAAGTGGTGTTCGGCGAACCAGGCGATCTCGAAGCCGACGTCCTCCGCCAGCTTCACCATGGTGCGGGTATCCTCAATCACGCCCGCCACGCCGCCGGGATTGTCGCGCAATCCCATCAGGTTGAACAAACCGAAATTCATAGGACGATTGCCATCTGTTTCGGCCCGCCCCGCAAGGCCGGCCAAGGGGAACCAGGGAGCGGATCAGGGGATGAAGTACCCGCCGGAAACGGCGACGGTCTCGCCGACCATGTAGCGGTTCTTCTCCGACAGCAGGAACAGGATGACGTCGGCGATGTCAGCCGGCTCGGCGACACGGCCGATGGGCGCCTGCGCGATCAGTTCGGGCAGGAAGCCGGCGGCCTTGGCCTTCTCCGTGGCGATGGCGGCCGGGCCGACGCCGTTGATCAGGATGCCGTCGGCGCAGAACGCGATGCCCAGGCTCTTGGTCAGGCTGACCACGGCCGCCTTCATCGCCGCGTAGTGCATGTTCTTCGGGTGCGCCTTGAAGGCGTCGATGGAGGCGACGTTGACGATGCGCCCGCCGCCGGCGGCCTTCATGTGCTCGATGGCCGCGACCGAGACGTGATAGAGGCCCTTCACGTTGACCGAGAAGCTGAAGTCCCAGTCGGCGTCGGTGATTTCCAGGATGGGCTTGCGCGGGTAGACGCCGGCGCAGTTCACGAGGCCGTCGATCCGGCCCGCCTTCGCGGCGGCTTCGGCGAACAGGGCCGCCGCGCTTTCGCGGGTGGTGATGTCGCCGATCACGGCGAAGGCGCTGCCGCCCGCGGCGGCGATCTCGTCGACGACCGCGCCCGCGGTTTCGGCGTTGAGGTCGAGGACGACGGCGGTGGCGCCCTCGGCGGCGACGCCCTGGCACACGGCCTTGCCGAGTCCGCTGGCGCCGCCGGTTACGATTACGGTCTTGCCCTTCATAAAGGCTCCACATGCTGAGGCTACGACGGGTGTCGATCTCGAAGGGCGAATGCCGATCGGTGGCGCCGACGGGAGCGACTGTCGCAGACGCAAAAGCGGCGCGACAAACGATCTCTTCTACTGAATGGATTAGCTGCGGGCCGCCGGGCGGCGATGCCCCAGTGCAGCTTGGGCTGGCGGGCAAAGCCCCAGTAGAGCTTGGCCTGCAATAAGAACGGCTAATTTGCCCGCCCGGCCTTGCGGGCCTACCGTCGGACCTGATGGGAGGACTGTCATGGTCAAGTTAGGCTTGTTCAGCCTCATGGGTCTCTATGACCGCAACACGTCGCCGGCGTCCGTGCTGCGCACGACGGTCGACACCGTGCGCATGGCCGAGGACATGGGGTTCGACGTCGCGTGGTTCGCCGAGCATAACTTCACCAACCATTCGATCTGCCCGTCGTCGCTGCTGATGGTGGCCCATTGCGCCGCCGAAACCTCGCGCATCCGCCTTGGTCCGGCCGTGCTCGCGCTGCCGTTCTACGAGCCGCTGCGGATCGTGCAGGAAGCCGCCTTCGCCGATCTCCTCACGCGCGGGCGGCTCGTGCTCGGCCTCGGCACCGGCTACCAGCCCTATGAGTTCGACCGCTTCCGGGTCGATCCGAACTACCGTCACCAGAAGATGATGGAGGCCTGGGACATCATCGAGCAGGGCCTGACGAGCGGCGTGATCGAATATCGCGGCACGATGTTCGACATTCCCCGCACCGAGCTTTCGATGCGCCCGTTCGGCCTCGCGATGCCCGAGGTGTTCGTCGCCTCCAGCCATCCCGAACTGGTGGCGCGCATGGCCCGCCACGGCCATACGCCATTCATGAGCTTCGGGCATCGCGGCCTCAATGCCGCAACCGCCTTTCGCGATGTGATCGTGGAGCGCTGGGCTGCGGCCGGCGGTAATCCGGCGACGATGCCGCTTGCCGTGCAGCGCTATGTCTATGTGACCGACGACGAGAACGACGCGCGCCACGCGGCGGCCTGCGTGCGCGATCTCGCGCGCGCGGCCGTGCCGCTTGCCACCGCGGCGCTGCCGAAGAAGGACGGTCCGTTCCTGCGGCTGATGCCGCTGAACGACGAACCGCCGCTCGACGACTTCCTCGAAAACGCCGTCATCGGCCCTGCGGAATATTGCGCCGAGAAGCTCTATGAAGAGATCGTGGCGCTGAAGCCGACGCATCTGTCGTGTTTCATGGGCTTCGCCGGCATCGGCCGGCGCGAGACGCTGGCTTCCATGGAGCGCTTCGGCTGCGATGTCATTCCGCGGCTCGAAGGGCTGGTCGAGTTGCGGGACGTGGACATGCAGGACGCCGCCTGACACGGCACGCGGACGCCGCCCGTTGCGGCAGGAATGGGAGGGGCAATGACGGACCGGGTCAATCCCGCTTCGGACGCACTGGGGGGCAAGCTGCTCGCCGGTGACGAACGCAGCGAAGCGGGCGAACCGCGCGCCGGCAAGCGCATGCACCGGCTTCCGCCCCTGAACCTGTTCCGGGTGTTCGATGCCGCCGCCCGGCACGGCAGCTTCACCACCGCCGCGGACGAGCTCTGCGTCACCCAGTCCGCCGTCAGCCAGCAGATCCGCCAGCTTGAGGACCTGCTCGACGTCCGCCTGTTCCGTCGCCTGCCGCGCCGGGTCGAACTGACCCGGGAGGGAAATTCCCTTGCGAGTGCCGTCAGCGAGTCGCTCAGCCTGCTCGCGCGCGCCTGCGACCGCATCGCCGATCCCAAGGCCCCGGCCGTGCTCTGCGTCAACGCGCTGCCGTCGATCGCCTCGCGCTGGCTGGTGCCGCGCCTGAAGCGGTTCATGCAGCTCAACCCGCAGGTCAAGGTCACGCTGCTCGCCTCCAGCGATCCGGTGGATTTCGACCGCCAGGATATCGACGTCGCCATTCGCTGGGGCCGCGGGCCGTGGCCGGATGTCCATGCGGAGCCGCTCGGGCGCGACCGCTTCTTTCCGGTCTGCAGCCCGACGCTGCTGCGCGAAGGCCCGGCCATCCTGCGGCCCCACGATCTCAGCCGGCACACGCTGCTGCAGGCGGCGAATTCCAGCCTGTGGGCGGCCTGGTTCAGCGCCGCCGGCGTGGGATCGATCTCGTTCGAGGAAACCCTGTTCTTCAACGATGCCGGCGTGATGCTCGACGCCGCCGTGCAGGGGCAGGGCATCGCGCTCGCCAGCCACCTGCTCGTCGAGCACGATCTCAAGACCGGCCGCCTCGTCCGCCCGTTCGAGGCGGCGATCTCGACCGAAGACGGGTTCCACGTCCTGACGAGCCCGGCCTTCTCCGAAAAGCCGGTGGTGGCGGAGTTCCGCCGCTGGATCCGTCAGGAGGCGGCGATGGCGTTCTAGCGGCGTCGCCCGGCCTTCGGCCCAAACATCCGTTTGTTGCCCAAGCATCCATTCGTTCCTGTCTTCATCTCCGCGCCTGCGCAGGCCATCAGCGCCGCGTCGCGCGTGTCCTCCATCGCCGGCCGGCGCCGCGCCGCCGAGCCGTCTTCACGGGAGTTCTCATGCTTCGACTTGGTTTCGTCGGCACCGGTGCCTTGGCCGAGGCGGTGGTGCAGGGCCTTCAGGCGACCCGCGGCGCCGACATCGCCGTCAGCGTCACACCGCGCTCGAAGGCGCGCGCCGACGCGCTCGCGGCCGCCTATCCCAACGTGAGCGTGGCGGAGACGGCCGCGGTCGTCGCCGGCAGCGACGTCGTGTTTCTCGCCGTGCGGCCGCCGCAGCTCGACGAGGCGCTGGCCGGCATTTCCTTCCGCCCCGATCAGGTGGTGGTGAGCTTCCTTGCGGGCGTCCCGCTGGAGACGGTGCGGGCGAAGGTCGCGCCGGCCGCGCGCGTCGTGCGCGTCAATCCGCTGCCGCCGATCAGCCTGCGCAAGGGACCGGTGATGATGGTGCCGCCCGATCCGCTGGTGGAGGAACTGTTCGCGCCGCTCGGCGATCTCATCGTGTCCGATCGCGAGGCGGATCTGGTGGCGATCGCCAACGGCAGCGCGGTGATGTCCAGCCACTACCAGCTTCAGAACACCGTCGTCGCCTGGCTGGAACAGCGCGGCATGTCACCGGACCGGGCGACGCTCTATGTGCGCTCGCTGTTCGCCGGCCTCGCCGAGATCGGGCTCAAGTCCTATCGCGACGGCGAGCCGCTCGATCCCGCCCATCACGAAACCAAGGGCGGCCTCAACGAGCGCGCCCGGGCGCACCTGAACGAGGTCGGCTGGTTCGACGAAGTCGGACGCGCGCTCGACATCGTCGAGCGTCACGTGCTCACGAAGGCCAAACCGGCGGAGTAGGACGACGGGGTAGGCCGCCGGCCTCGGCCGGTCGGGCGGCCCGTAGCGCAAGCCGGCGCCGTGATCAGATCATGGCCGCTGGCCGCGCCGGGTTGTCGTCGATCAGGCCGACGACGGCCTGCAGCCGGCGGACATAATCGGCCTCCGGCCTGAGCGAGGCGAGCACGCCGCCGCTGCCGAGCCGCACCAGATCCTCCGTCAGCGGCAGCACCGCCGCCACCGGGGTCTGGAACGCCGTGACGATCTTCTCGGCAAGGCCGTCCTGGTCCGTCGTCTCCAGCACCTTGTTGACGACGAGGAGAAGCTGCGACACCTCCAGCCGGTGGGCGAGTTCCAGCGTCACGGCCGTGCCCTGATAGTCCTGATGGTCCGGGCGCAGCACGAACAACACGCTGTCCGAGATCGCGATCGACAGCAGCGTCTCCTCGTTGACGCCCGGATGGGTGTCGATCAGCAGGATGTCGAGGTCCAGCGCCTCCGACAGGATCTGCATGCCGTCGTTCAGGCGCTCGACCGCGTAGCCTTCCTTGAGGATGCGCGCGATCTCGCCCGCCCGCATGCTGCACGGCACGAGGAACACCGCGCCGCCCGGCCCGGGCGAGGCCACGCTCGGCGTCACGTCGAGCGCGGCCTGTTCGATCAGGCACTTGCCCCAGAGATAGTCGTTCAGGCTGGCGCGGATCTCGGCCCGTTCGAGGCCGAACAGCGCATGGATGCCGGGCGAGCGGATGTCGGTATCGATGATGCCGACCCGGCGCCCGCGCTGCGCCAGCAGCACGGCGAGGTTGGCCACGATGTTCGACTTGCCGGTTCCGCCCCGGTAGGAGTGCACGCAAACGAGTTTCGTCACTGACCGGCCTCTTGCACGCGGCGCTGTCGCGCGCGGATCTCGCGCGCCCGGCTGCTCAGCTGCCGGAAATAGTCGGTTTCGGTGATCTCGCCCACCTGCTGCTGGGTCTGTTTGCGGTCGATCTCGACCTTCATCTGCTCGACCACCTCGTTGAGGCGGCGATTGTCCTTCTTGAGCTGGCGGTTGGCGATCTCGAGCTCTTTCTTCGCCTCCGTCAGCTCGGCGACGAGGCGCTCGAGCTGGATCTCGCGGGCTTCGATCCGCACGAGCATCAGCCCGAACGATTCCGCGAGGTCGGCGATCATCGGCGAGACGTCGTCGTCGGCCGAGGTCAGCGAGAACAGGTCGTCCGCCTCCCGGTAGTTCCCGTGGGAAATCTGATGGCAGATCTTCTGCAGGTGCTCGACGAGGAGGTGAGCGGTCGGGTTGTCTTGCACGTAGGGGCCATCCATGCGCGAGAGGCGTTCCGTCCCGTTCGGCCGGGCGGACGGTGCGGATTATAGTCCATCCCCATTCCACTGCTATTGCGACGTCACGGCTATCTCGACGTCACACCATCCCGATGCCATCGCAGCCTTGTTCCGGGCTTGCGGCCGTCCCGCCCGGGCACGCCGGTCCCCGCGAAAGCACGGCGCCTGATCGAGATCAATGCCGCGGGTCCATCCGGCGCGTCTTCTGGCGCTTCCGAGGGAACACCCTTTGACCCGCCCCGCCGTCGGGGTGCAGGATGTCGCGGCAGGGCCGCCGGACCACGGAAATCTGCGCGATGGACACCTTGACCGACAAGGCCGCCGATCTCGAAGGCCGCGTCGTCGCCGTGCGCGGCGCGGTGGTCGATATCGCCTTCGCCGCCTCGCGCCTGCCGCCGATCGACGACGCGCTCGAAATCCGGGGCGACGGTGGCCTCTCCGTCATGGCCGAAGTCCAGGCCCATCTCGACCCGGCGACGGTGCGGGCGATCGCGCTTCAGGCGACCGCCGGGCTGCGGCGCGGCGATGCCGTGCGCGCCATCGGCGGGCCGGTCCAGGTCCCCGTGGGCGAGGCCGTGCTCGGCCGCCTTCTCGACGTCACCGGCCGCATCGGCGACAGGCGCGGCCCGCTTCCCGCCGATGTGCCGCGCCGGCCGATCCACCGCGCGCCGCCGCCGTTCGCCGAGCAGAGCGGAACGTCGGAGATCTTCTCCACCGGCATCAAGGTCATCTATCTTCTCGCGCCGCTCGCCCAGGGCGGCAAGGCGGCGATGTTCGGCGGCGCCGGCGTCGGCAAGACCGTGCTGGTGATGGAACTGATCCAGGCGATGGTCCGCAGCTATCAGGGCATCTCGGTGTTCGCCGGTGTCGGCGAGCGCTCCCGCGAGGGCCACGAGATGCTGCTCGACATGACGAATTCCGGCGTGCTCGAGCGCACTGTGCTGGTCTACGGCCAGATGAACGAGCCGCCGGGCGCGCGCTGGCGCGTGCCGATGACGGCGCTCGCCATCGCCGAGTTCTTCCGCGACGAGCGCCACCAGAACGTCCTCCTCTTGATGGACAACATCTTCCGCTTCGTCCAGGCGGGTGCGGAGGTGTCGGGCCTGCTCGGCCGGCTGCCGTCCCGCGTCGGCTACCAGCCCACGCTGGCGAGCGAGGTCGCCGCGCTTCAGGAGCGGATCACCTCCGTCGGCCGGGCCTCGGTCACGGCCATCGAGGCGGTCTACGTCCCGGCCGACGATTTCACCGATCCGGCGGTCACCACCATCGCCGCCCACGTCGATTCCATGGTCGTGCTGTCGCGCTCGATGGCGGCCGAGGGCATGTATCCCGCCGTCGATCCCATCGCCTCGTCCTCGATCCTGCTCGATCCGCTGATCGTCGGCGAGGACCATGCCGCGGTCGCCACCGAGGTCCGGCGCACCATCGAGCACTATCGCGAGCTTCAGGACGTGATCTCGCTGCTCGGCATGGAGGAACTCGGCGCCGAGGACCGCCGCATCGTCGGCCGCGCCCGTCGCCTGCAGCGCTTCCTCACCCAGCCGTTCACCGTCACCGAGGCCTTCACCGGCGTGCCGGGGCGGTCCGTCGCCGTCGCCGACACCATCGCGGGCTGCCGCGCGATCCTCGCCGGCGAATGCGACGACTGGGACGAGAGCTCGCTCTACATGATCGGCGACATCGAGGAGGCCCGAGCCCGCGAGACGGCGGCGCGCGGCAAGGCCGCGTCGGCGAAGGGTACGCCGTCATGAGCGCCGCGCGGCGGCCCCTCTTGCACCTCACCATCACGACGCCCGCGGCGGTGCTGGTCGACGACGCGGCGGTGCTCGCCGTGCGGGCGGAGGACGGCAGCGGCAGCTTCGGCATCCTGCCCGGCCATACCGGCCTCCTCACGGTGCTCGCCCCGTCCGTGGTGCGCTGGCGTTCGGCAGGGGGCGCCGCGCGCTATTGCGCCGTCGATGGCGGCGTCATGACGGTGTCGGCGGGCACGACGGTCGCCATCGCCTGCCGGGAGGGCACGCTCGGCGACGATCTCGACCGGCTGCGTGACGATGTGGCCGCGCTGCGGGAGGCGCAGGCCGATGCCGAGCGCAAGGCCCGCGTCGAGGAAATGCGCCTGCACGCCCGCGCGGTGCGGCAGTTGATGCGCTACATCCGCCCGGCCTCGGGCGACCTGATCGAGGTGCCGCCGGCCAGCGGGGGAGATGGCGAATGACGCCCGCTCCCACCGGCGACGATGGTTCGAGAGACGAAGACCGCCTCGCGGAGGCGGCCCGCCGCGCCGCTGACCGCGAGGAAAGCGGCCGCCGCACGCCGGAACCTTCGCTGGGCGTCCGCCTCGGCCAGATCGGCATCCTCGGCTGGACCATCGTCGTGCCCGCCTTGATCGGCGTGTTCGTCGGCCGCTGGCTCGACGAGCGGTTCGGCACGGGAATCTTCTTCTCCGCGCCGCTTCTGATGATCGGCGTCGCCATCGGCTGCTGGTCGGCCTGGAAATGGATGCACCGGCCATGATGGAGCGTTTGTGATGGAAGCAACCTATCCTCAGCCGGCGATGACCGTTCTCGCCCGCCTCGGCGATGCGCTCGCCCACCTCGGCCTCGCGCTCGGGCCTGCGGGCGCGGCCGGCCTCGCGCTGTGCGTCGGGTTCGCCCTCGGCCTCCTGCATTTCGGCTCGCTGTGGTGGAACGCGCGGCTCTATGCCGGCGGCGGGGCGCTCAGGGCGTTCGCGATTCAGGTCGCGCGCTTCGCGGTGCTGGTGGCGGTGTTCGTGGCGCTGGCGCGGCTCGGCGCCGTGGCGCTCATCGCGGGCGCGCTGGGGCTTCTCGCCGCGCGAGCGGTGCTGATGCGCCGGCTCGGGCGCGCCCCTCGGGAGGATGCGCCGTGATCGGCTCGCCCCTCGTTCTCGAACCGCTGTTCTTCGCCGGCCCCGTGCCGATCACCGCGCCGGTGGTCGTGACGTGGGCGATCATCGCCGGGTTGTGGGCGTTCTGCGCGCTGGTCACGCGAGGGCTCGCGATGCGGCCCACCCGCGCCCAGGCGGTGCTCGAAATCGTCGTCGGCGCCATCGACGGCCAGATCCGCGACACCATGCAGACCGCGCCCGGCCCCTACCGGGCGCTGATCGGCACCATCTTCCTCTACGTGCTGGTGGCGAACTGGAGTTCGCTCGTGCCCGGCATCGAGCCGCCGACGGCGCATCTCGAAACCGATGCCGCGCTGGCGCTCGTGGTGTTCTGCTCGACCATCGGCTACGGCGTCGCCGCGCGCGGGCTCGGCGGCTATCTCAGAACCTTCGCCGATCCGAGCTGGATCATGATCCCCCTCAATGTCGTCGAGCAGATCACGCGCACGTTCTCGCTGATCGTCCGCCTGTTCGGCAACGTCATGAGCGGGGTGTTCGTCATCGGCATCGTGCTGTCGCTGGCCGGCCTGCTGGTGCCGATCCCGCTGATGGCGCTCGATCTGCTCACCGGCGCGGTACAGGCCTACATCTTCGCCGTGCTCGCCACCGTGTTCGTCGGTGCCGCCGTGGGCGGGGAGGGCGGTCCGCCGCCATCGCCCGCGGCCGCCGCCGGTTCTCCTCCCGAAGAAAGCGAACGGAAGACGCCATGACCGAAACCGGCTCGAACCTGATCGAAATCGTCAGCATTCTCGCCGCCGCCCTCGCGGTGTCGTTCGGCGCCATCGGGCCGGCCCTCGCCGAGGGCCGCGCGGTGGCCGCGGCGATGGACGCCATCGCGCGCCAGCCGGAGGCTGCCGGCACGCTATCGCGCACCCTGTTCGTCGGTCTCGCGATGATCGAGACGATGGCGATCTACTGCCTCGTGATCGCGCTTCTGGTGCTGTTCGCCAACCCGTTCATCCACTAGGCCGGCCGCGCCATGCACTTCGATTGGTGGACGCTCGGACTCCAGACGGTCAACGTCCTCGTCCTGTTGTGGATCCTCTCGCGCTTCCTGTTCCGGCCGGTGGCGGCGATGATCGCGGCGCGGCAGGCCGAAGCCGCCCGGCTCCTCGACGACGCGCAGGCGGCCCGTGCGGCGGCCGAGGCCGAGCGCGCGCAGGCCGCTGGCGAGGCGCAGAAGACCGTCTCCGCCCGCGCCGCCGTGCTGCAGGCCGCTGCCGCCGAGGCCGATGC
>JAEZMP010000639.1 GCA_023442215.1 Pseudomonadota bacterium | reverse complement strand
CGGGGCCCCGGGGGGGGCGACTGGCCTGTCGACGCGCGGGCCGGGGGGTTGGCGGGCGCGTCGACCGACCCCTCAGGCGGGAGCTGCGGCCGACTTGGTCAGCCGGCTTTGCAGGATCACCACCACGAGCAGGAATGCGCCGCGCAGCACCGACTGCCAGTAGGCGCTGAGGCTGATCCAGCCCATGCCGTTCTCGAAGTTCAGCACGGTGAACAGGATGCCCAGCAGCAGCGTGCCGACCAGTGTCGCGGCGACGGAGCCCTTGCCGCCGGTCAAGAGCGTGCCGCCGACCACCACCGAAGCGATGGCAAACAGCTCCCAGCCGACGCCCTCGATGGGCTGGCCGGCGCCGAACTGAGCGGCGAGGATGACACCCGCCATGCCGGCGAGCATGCCGGACAGGACATAGACCAGGAACACGGTGCGGTCCGTCGGCAGGCCCATCAGGCGGGAGGCTTCCTCACCGCCGCCCACCGCCAGCACGTGGCGACCGAAGGCCGTGAGGTTGAGGAGCAGCGAGCCGATCAGGTAGGCGAACAGCGCGATCCAGGCCGGGATCGGGAAGCCGAAGAAGATGCGGATGACGCCGCCGAAGAAGCCGGCATCGTCGGCGCTGACCCATTCCGGCGCGTAGGCGCTGAAATCGCCCTGCCCGATCGCCATGAAGTTGGTGTCGTAGGACGCCGGGACCGATTGCTGGTTCGACAGGAGAAGCGCGACGCCCGACGCCGCCAGCATGGTGGCGAGGGTGGCGATGAACGGCAGGATCCGCATCTTGGAGATGATGAAGCCGTTGATCGTGCCTGCCGCGATGCCGGCAAGCAGGCCTCCGGCCAGACCCGCCGCGAGACCATAGGGGCTGAGATAGGCGGCAACCACGCTCGACAGCGCCGCCACGGAGCCGACCGACAGGTCGATGCCGCCGGTCATGATGACGAAGCACATGCCGAGCCCGACGAGCGCGAACATCGAATTGTAGCGCAGCACTGTCAGCAGGTTGTACTCGGTCAGGAAGCCGTCATAGCGCCAGGCGCCGAACGCGATGATCAGCACGAAGGCGAGAAGCGCGCCGAAGCCGGCGGAAGCGTGAAGACGCGGCATCAGGCGCGCTCCTGTCTCTGCAGCCACACGGCGAGGACGATCAGGCCGGCCTTGACGACGAGGGCCGCCGCGTCGGGAACGCCGTTGGCGAGAAGGGTGTAGCGGACGAGCTGGATGATCAGGGCGCCGAGCAGCGTGCCGAGGATGGTCGCGCGGCCACCCGTCAGCAGGGTGCCGCCCACCGCGACCGCGGCGATGACGTCGAGTTCGATGCCCATGCCGATCAGGTTGGCGTCGGCGGCCGAGTTCATCGCGATCACGATGAGGCCGGCGATGCCGCTGCAGACGCCGGAGATGACATAGACGAACAGCTTGATCCGGCGCACGGGAACGCCGGCGAGCCAGGCGGCCTGTTCGTTGCCGCCGACGGCGAGCACCTGCCGGCCGAACACGGTCCTGCGCAGCGCCCAGGCGGCGATCAGCACGACGGCCGCCATGATCCAGACCTGGAAGGGCACGCCGAGCACGCGGCCGATGGCGATCTGCTGGAACTCCGGCACCTTGAAGACCTGCAGGTCGCCGTTGGTCCAGACCTGCGCGATGCCGCGGCCGGCGATGAACAGGATCAGGGTGGCGATGATCGGCTGCACCCGGAAATTCGCGATCAGCCAGCCATTGAACATGCCGAACAGGCCGGCAAGGATCACCGGCAGGATGATGCCGAGGGCGATGCCGACATAGAGGTTCGGAACCGGGAACAGCATTCCCTGAAAGATCTGCGGGGAGAAGGCGCCCGCGATCGCCATGATCGAGCCGACCGAAAGGTCGATGCCGCCGGTCGCGATGACCATGGTCATGCCGACGCCGACGATCACGATGACGCACACCTGGGTGAGGTTCACCGACAGGGTCTGCATGGTGGCGAAATGCGGCGTGAACGCGAAATTGAAGACGAGCAGGACCACCAGCGCGGCGAGCGTGCCGACATGGTTGCGCGACAGCAGCGACGACAACCCGGACCGCCGGGTTCCGCCCACCCCGGGCACGGGCGACGACGTGTTTTCCATCGTCGAACTCATGCGACTTCTCCATGCGAATGCGCCATGGCTTCCATCACCGATCCCTCGGTGATGGCATCG
The DNA here is from genome assembly GCA_023442215.1 of Pseudomonadota bacterium. Classification (GTDB taxonomy): domain Bacteria; phylum Pseudomonadota; class Alphaproteobacteria; order Rhizobiales; family Segnochrobactraceae; genus Pseudoxanthobacter. The sequence goes on along the minus strand of JAEZMP010000639.1, from coordinate 2,943 downwards.
CCGTCGAACTCGGCGACCGTGCGGCCGTCGCGCAGGACGAAGACGCGGTCGGCGCCTTCGACGATTTCCTCGATTTCGGACGAGATCATCAGGACGCCCAGCCCGTCATCCGCCAGCTTGCGGATCAGGCGCTGGATTTCGGCCTTGGCGCCGACATCGATGCCGCGGGTCGGCTCGTCCAGGATCAGCAGCTTCGGGTTCATGCACAGCCAGCGCGCCAGAAGCACCTTCTGCTGGTTGCCGCCGGAGAGTTCGCGGATCTTCTGCTCGGGGCTCGAGCACTTGATGCCGATCTCCTTGATGAACCGCACCACGATCTCGCGCTGCCGCGCCTCGTCGACGATGCCGGCCCGCGACAGCGCCGGCAGGAGCGCCAGCGTCAGATTCTCGCGCACCGACATGTTGGGGATGATGCCCTCGTGCTTGCGGTCCTCGGAGCAGAAGCCGAGGCCCGCCTCGATGGCATCGATGGGCCGCTTGAAGTCGGCCTTCTTGCCGAACAGGCGGATCTCGCCCTTCTGGTGCGGATCGGCGCCATAGACCGCGCGCACCGTTTCGGTGCGCCCTGCCCCGAGCAGCCCGGCGAGGCCGACGATCTCGCCGCGGCGGACCGCAAGGCTTGCGTCGCGGACGCGGCGGCCGACGGCGAGGTCCTCGACGGCGAGCAGCTCCTCGCCGATGGAATGGGCGCCCGACGTGAATGCCGTGGCGCCGGCCTTGCTGACTTCGGTCAGATCGCGGCCGAGCATGGTGGAGACGAGCTGGAGCTTGGTCATATCGGCCATCGTCGAGACGGCCACGGTGCGGCCGTCGCGCATGACGGTCACCCGGTCGCACACGGCATAGAGTTCGTCGAGCTTGTGGCTGACGAAGATCACCGCGACGTTCTTGGCCTTCAGCCGCCGGATGGTTTCGAACAGAACCTCCACCTCGCTCTCGTCCAAGGACGAGGTCGGCTCGTCCATGATCACGAGGCGGGCTTCGAGGGAAACGGCGCGGGCAATCGCGACCATCTGCTGGATGGCCGTGGAGAAATCGCCGAGCGGACGGCGCACGTCGACATCCACGTCGAATTCGGCGAGCAACCTGCGGGCGCCTTCCTGCATCCGGCGCAGATCGAGGAGGCCGAGGCGCGTCTTGAGCTCGCGGCCGAGATAGATGTTCTCGGCCACGGTGCGGAACGGAATGAGGTTGATTTCCTGGAAGATGGTGGAAACGCCGCCGCGTTGCGCCATTTCCGGCGACGACGCCGCCCACGGCTCGCCGTTCAACGTGATCGTGCCGGAATCCTTCCGGCAGAATCCGTTCAGGACCTTGATCATGGTGGACTTGCCGGCGCCGTTCTGGCCGATCAGGGCCATCACCTCGCCCTCGTACACCTCGAGCGAGGCGCCGATCAGGGCCGGCACGTTGCCGAACGTCTTGTCGATGCCGCGCATCGACAAAAGAGGGTCTGTTCTAGCCATGGGCGTTTCTGTCACGTGCGTGGCGACAGCCGGGCCTCCGGAGAGGCCGGCTGTCGCGAGGAACAATCGAGACCGCACGACACGGCGGGTGCCCAGGGGGACACCCGCCGGCCGGGCTCAGTACGCCTCGGGGAGGTAGGCTTCGATGTTTTCCTTGGTGAGCACGCGGTCCTTGTTGACGACGTGCGGCGGGATCTTCTCACCCTTGCCGTACTTCTCGATCGCCTCGAACGCGGCCGGACCGAAGTTCGGGTTGCATTCGACGACGACGAGGATCTTGCCGTCCATCACCGCCTGCGCCGCGTCCTTGGTACCGTCGATCGAGGCGATGATCAGGTCCTTGCCCGGCACCTTGCCGGCCGCTTCCATGGCCGCGATCGCGCCCATCGTCATCTCGTCGTTGTGCGAGTAGAGCGCGGTGGCCTCCGGATGCGCCTGATAGAGCGTCTCGAACACCTGGCGGCCCTTGTCGCGCACGAAGTCGCCGGACTGGGACGCGATCACCTGCATCCCCGGATAGTCCTTGATGTACTCGGCGAAGCCCTTGGCGCGGTCGTTGGCGGGCGAGGAGCCCACGGTGCCGACGAGCTCGATGATCTTGGCCTGGCCGTTCATCGCCTTGGTCAGCACCGCGGCGGCCTGGCGGCCTTCCTCGACGAAGTCCGAGCCGATAAAGGCGACATAGTCCTTGCCGGCCTGCGCGAGGCTCGGGTCGACGCCGCGGTCGATCAGGAACAGCGGGATGCCGGCCTTCTTCGCTTCCATCACCGCCGGGATGAGCGGACGCTCCTCACGCGGGGCGAGCAGGATGACGTCGACCTTCTGGGCGATCATCGAGCGCACGTCGGCGACCTGCTTCGCGGCCGAGCTGGCGGCGTCGGTGTAAACGAGCTGCCAGCCGCGCTTCTTCGCCTCGTCCTGCATGCTCTTGGTCTGCTGCAGACGCCAGGGATTGTTGCTCTCGGTCTGGGCGAAGCCGACCTTGTAGGTGGCCTTCTCCTTCAGCTTCGGCAGGTCCGCGAATGCAGGCCGCAGACCCAACGCACTCACGACCGCGCCACCGGCGGCAATCTGCAACAAAGAACGGCGATTGATCATTTTTTTTCCTCCCTCGAGCCATCTGGCGGGGCCCGATATCCGCGTCCGTCAGCTCGGGACTGTTCTCGCGAAAAGTCCCTCCCCTGAAGCGTTTTTCTTAAGTTATTCCGGCTTCTCGCCGGCCTTCAAACCGAATATCGCGACTGTTGTTGTTTTTTCGCGAGACTCGCATTCCTGCCGCCGCCTCTCCCGTCCTGGCAGGGAAGAGAAAAGGCAGCCACATTCCTACGAATTATTCAGCGTCTGTCAAAGTCCGACGCATCACCTCCAAAGGAACGGAGATTCCGGTCGTTTTCAACGAGGCCTGATCTGATCCCCCCGACGCGCCCCATTGAACTGGGATTCTTTTTCGCGAAATCAGGCCACAACCACCTTATAC
>JAEZMP010000328.1 GCA_023442215.1 Pseudomonadota bacterium | reverse complement strand
CGCGAGGGCCTGCTCGAATATTTCAACTTCAAGCACGTTCGCCTGCACCACGGCGTCGGAGCCTGATCCATGACCTCCGTGATCCTCGGCATCGATATCGGCACTTCCGGCTGCAAGGCGCTGCTGCTCGATCCGCAGGGCCGGGTGATCGCAGCCGATACCGCGACCTACGGGCTGTCGCAGCCACGGCCGGGCTGGACGGAGCAGGACCCGGAACTCTGGATCGAGGGTGCCCGCGCCGCGGTCGCCGGTGCGCTCGCCAAGGCCGGCCCGGTCGAGATCCTCGCGGTCGGGCTCTCCGGCCAGATGCACGGGCTGACGCCGCTCGACGCGGACATGAACGTGCTTCGCCCCGCGCTGCTCTGGAACGACCAGCGCAATGCCGCCGAATGCGCCGAGATCACCGAGGCGGCCGGCGGGCTCGAGGGGATGCTGGCGGCGGTCAACAACCGCATGCTGATCGGCTATACCGGCGGCAAGATCGTCTGGATGCAGCGCCACGAACCCGAGCTGTTCGCCAAGCTGCGCCATGTGCTGAACCCGAAGGACTATCTGCGCTTCCGCCTGACCGGCGAGCGCGCCACCGAGGTTTCCGATGCCTCGGGCACCGGCCTGTTCGACGTTCGCACGCGCCGCTGGGCGGACGACCTGATCGGCCGGATCGGCATCGATGCCCGGCTGCTGCCGCCAGCGCATGAATCCCATGTCATCACGGGGCGGATCGACGCGCGGGGGGCCGAGTTGTTCGGCCTGCCGGCCGGCATCCCGGTCGCGGGCGGCGGCGGCGACAGCGTGATCCAGACCATCGGCTCCGGCGTGATCGCGCCCGGTGAACTTCAGACCACCATCGGCACCGCCGGCATTCTCGCCGCCGCGCTCGACGCGCCCCAGCCGAACCCGGACGGCCGGCTGCAGGTGTTCTGCAACGTCGCGCCCGACAAGTGGCACTGCATGGGCGTTTCCATGAATGCCGGCGGCGCCATGGGCTGGTTCCGGCAGGTCATGACCGCCGGCTTCGGCACCGGCGCCCTGCCGGCGTTCGACGAGATCGTGGCGGAAGCGGCGGCGAGCCCGGCCGGGGCGCGGGGCCTTCTGTTCCTGCCCTATCTCAACGGCGAGCGCTGCCCGCATCCCGATCCCCAGGCGCGGGGCGCGTTCGTCGGCCTGACGGCCCGGCACAACCGGGGCGACGTCGCGCGCAGCGTGATGGAGGGCGTGGTCCATGCCTTCATCGACATGTATGCGCTGATGCGGCCGATGGGCATCGCCGGCACCATCGTGAAGGCCTCCGGCGGTGGCGCGCGCTCGCCGCTGTGGCGCCAGATGCAGGCCGACATGTTCGGCTGCGATGTCGTCACCACCGAGGGCGCCGCCGAGGGCGCGGCCTTCGGCGCGGCGCTCGTCGCCGGCGTCGGCATCGGCATCTGGCCGGACGCGGGGACCGCCGCCGCGATCTGCCGCGACCTGACCCGCGAGCATCCGGCCGCGGAAGCCGGGCGAATCTACGCCCGCGCGAACGACATCTATCGCGGGCTCTATTCGGCCCTGAGGGAGAGCTTCGTCGCCTTGAGCGATCCCGCCTTCGAGGGGGGCGCCGATGTCTGACCCGGCTTCACGCGAGATGGGGGAACCCCTGCCGATGCCCGCTGAAAGGCTTGCGTCCCCCGACGGCCGAGCGGCGTACTCCGCGCTGATCTTCGATCTCGACGGCACGCTCATCAACAGTGCGCCCGACATCGCCGCCGCGGTGAACCGCTATTTCGCCGGGCAGGGCTGGCCGCAGCTCGAAACGGACTATGTCGAGAGCTTCATCGGCAACGGGCCGCGGCGGCTGCTGCTCGACATGATGGTGGATCTCGGCCTGCCGTCCGACGACGAAACGGTCGCCGCCGCCGTCGACGGCTATATCGGCCACTACACCGAGCGGCCGGCGGACCTCACTCGGTTCTACGACCATGTGCGCGAGGATCTGGTGGCGCTGCGCGCCGCCGGCTTCCGTCTCGGCATTTGCACCAACAAGCCGCACGCGCTGACCCAGTCTATCCTCGCCATCCTCGGGCTCGACACGCTGTTCGACGTCGCGCTCGGCGCCGATGCGGTGCCGGCGTGCAAGCCCGATCCGCGCCATCTGATCGCCGTCGCCGAGGCGATGGGGCTCGAGGACGGCAGCTGGGCCTATGTCGGCGACACCGGCGTCGACCAGAGGACCGCGGCGGCGGCCGGTGTGCCGTTCTTCGTGGTGCCGTGGGGCGGCGGCGCACTGGTCGGGGTGTCGGCGTCGCAGCGCCTGAGCCGGCTTCGCGATCTCATGCAGCACGGCCCGCGCATCGCGGCGGCCGGCGAATGACGGGGGAGGGGCAGGTGACCGTCAGCCTGTTGCAGCGCATCCTGCAGGAGCAGGCGACGATGGGCGCCGCCGAGCAGCGCGTCGCCGCCTTCGTCAGCACCTCGCCCGGCGAGGTGATCCACATGAGCATGGCGCGTCTGTCGCATACGTGCTCGGTCAGCGATCCGACCATCATGCGGTTCTGCCGTCGGTTCGGTTTCGAGGGCTATCAGGATTTCAAGCTCCACCTCGCCCAGAGCCTCGTGCCTTCGGCGCCGTTCGCCTACGAGCAGATCGTGCAGGGCGACGGCATCGACAACATCGTGCGCAAGACCTGCCGCAATTCCCTCAACGCCATCCAGCGGCTGCTGGAGGATCTGGCGCCGCAGCAGGTCGAGGAAGGCGCGAAGATCCTTCATGCGGCGACCTGGACGGGCATCTACGCCACGGGCATCTCCGAAGTCACCGCGCTCGATGCCGAGCACAAGTTCCAGCGGCTCGGCATGCGCTGCCAGGCGCTGCTCGGCGGCAAGAAGCAGTGGATGCACGCGGAAAGCGCGCGGCCGGGCGAGGTGGCGCTGATCTTCTCGCAGTCCGGCCATACCAAGCAGATGGTCGAGGTCGCGATCGCCGCGCGCGCGGGCGGCGGCCGGGTGGTCTCGATCGCGGCGGCCGACAGCCCGCTCGCCCGGGTGTCCGACGTGGTGATCGCGGTGCTGCCCTATGACCGCACCGAACTGATGACGCCGCTCGCCTCGCGTCTCAACCACCACCTCGTCATCAACATGCTGGTGACGGCGATCGCCATCATCGGCGGCAGCGAGTTCCCGGACCAGCTTCCGGCGCTCGATTCCTGGCAGACGGACAAGATCTGACCGTCGCCCCGGGGCGGCATCGCCCCGACGGCTTCATCCGCGGCTACCGCCTCGCCCGTTGATGGCG
>JAEZMP010000539.1 GCA_023442215.1 Pseudomonadota bacterium | reverse complement strand
GTCCACCACGTCGCCGGAAGCCGTTGTGGACGCCTTCCTCGGCTTCGCCCGCGTGTTCGGCAGCGACCTGACGGCGCGGCCCGGCTTCCGCGCCGCCCTGACGGAGGCTTATGCCGCGATCCGGGCGAAGGGCGTGCTGGCCGCCGTCGAGGAGACGCTTTTGGCCTGATCAAGGCGCCGGTTGCCTGCGACAGCGCGGATCGCGCCATCCGATGCGCTTCCTGTCGTCTCTCGCCTCTATGGGCGCGGCGTAGAAGCTGGTGACGTTGTCCACGCTGCTGGAAAGGCCCGCTTCGCTCCCGCTCGCGAGCGGTAGGTGCGCGACCGTCGTGTCGGCCGCGCCGGCCGCGACGAGAGACACGCCCGCGCGCGACATAGCCGCGAGCACGGCGGCACGCCCGGCCACGCTCAGTCAATCTAGCCGTTCAGATGCGCCTGCGGGGATGGCCGTCAGCTTTTGCGCAGCCGGTAGAGGTCGTGGCAGGACGAGCAGGTGGCGCCGACGGCCTGGACGGCGGGCGCGAAGGCCGCAAGCCCGCCCGGCGCGGCGGCCACGCCAGCTTTGGCCGCGTCCTCGAGCTTGGTGATGTGGGCGTCGAAATCGGCCATGTTTTCCCAGATCTTGGGAGAGGCGCGGGTATCGCCGCCGGTCTGGCTGTCCGCCGGAAACAGCGTGTGCAGCTCGGCCGCCGCGGAAGCGATGGTCTGCATGGCCTTTCCGGCCGCCGCCGCGTCGTAGCTGTCGGCGCTGCCCTTGGCGATGGTCGAGGCGGCCTTCATCGCCCGTCCGATATCGTCCATGGCGTCCTGCCGGTCGCCGATCGGGTCCTGTGCCGCGCTGACCGTGCCGAGACCTGCCAGCAGGGCGACGGCGACGAAGGACGCCGGCACCAGGCCCGCGCGTGAAAGACCGGAACGCATGCTTCTTCCTCGATCACGGGCATCCTGCCGGATGCGGCCTCGCGTAACCCCCGGGGGAGCGGGAAGAAGGGTATCGGTGAATGGAATTGCTGTAAAGAAAGCGCCGGACGCGGGCGGCACTCAGTCGGAGGGGCTCGCGGGAACGTCCGCGAGCGACACCGGAGGGCCGGTGAACGTGACGTCCCAGGCCCGCCCGAAAGCTGCCAGGGCCGCGGTGTCCGGCCGCCCGTCGCGCATCACCGCTGCGAGTTGGGTGAAGAACCGGGTCGCGTCGAGCCCGGGGGCGATCACGATGAATTGTCGGGCGGGGCGGTCGGTGACGTTGACGAAGCCGTGCACCGCGCCACCGGGCACGGTCACCACGTCGCCCGCGTCGGCGAAGAAACGCCGGCCATCCACCTCGAACAGGTAGCGGCCTTCGAGCACGCGGAAGATTTCGGTTTCCCGGTGGCTGTGGCGGGGCGGACCAAATCCGGGCCGGTTCACGGTCTCGATCGCGGTCAGCGCGCCGCCGGTCAGGTCCGGCGGCAGCCGCACGAGGAGTTCGAGGCCGATCGCGGGAATCGCGATTGGCGCCTCCGAACCGCGTGAATGATGGAACCGGAAGCCCATCAGATCGAATGGCATGAGGCGCCCCTGCAGCCGGCCGGTGTTGCAGGCGCATGAGCGCACCTGACGGCTTGCCTGCGGACGGCCGGCCGCCGGTCCGTCAGGCCGTCTCGCCCTCGACGAGTTCGAAGCCGAGATCGACGGTCTGTGCGGAGGCGCCGGCCAGCACCAGCCGCATGCCGGTTTCGCCGATGCCGACGCGGGGCGTGCGGATCGTCGACATCACCTGCGGCGCGAACCGGCCGACATCGAGGCCGTTGTGGCCGAACAGGGCGAGTTGCGCCGGCACGGAAAGCCCGTTGGCGAGGCAGTGGAAATAGCCGCCGATCGCCATGTCGTCGTTGGCGTAGTAGATCGCCTCGACACCGGGCGTGCGTTCCAGCATCCGGTCGGTGCCGACGCGCCCCGCCTCGATGGAGGATGCCACCGGCACGATTTCCTCGTCGTCGAGCGTGAACCCGGCCTCCCGCAGCGTCTCGACGAAGCCGCGATAGCGCTTGCCGGCGCGGGTGTCGCGGCCGAAATCGCGCCCGAGATAGCCGAACCGCTTGTAGCCGCGCGCCAGCAGGTGGCGGGCGGCGGCGCGCCCGGCGCCTTCGTTGGAGAACCCGACCACGAGGTCGAGGCCCGGCCCGTCGATGTCGAGCAGTTCGCATACCCGGCTGCCGCTCGCCGCGAGTAGCGCCTTGGTCCGGTCGGAATGCTCCAGTCCCGCGACCATCATCGCCGCGGGCCGCCACGACAGCATGCTGGCGACGAGCGCCTCTTCCCGGCGGGGGTCGTAGTTCGTCACCCCGACCACCGCCTGGAAGCCCTCGGCGTCGATCACCGCGTTGGCGCCGCGCAGCACGTCGGAAAACACGATGTTGGTCAGCGACGGGATCAGGATGCCGATCAGGTTGGAACCGGCGGAGGCGAGCGTCCCGGCGATGCGGTTCGGCACGTAGCCGAGCTGCGCGGCGGCCGCGAGCACCCGCTCGCGGGTCGCCTGGGAGAACGAGCCGTGATTGCGCAGAACGCGCGATGCGGTGCTTTCGCCCACGCCGGCCGCCGCAGCGACCTCCGTCAGGGTGACGGAGCCGGGCAGTATCACGGTCGGCGCAGCAGGTTTCGATGGCTCGTCCAGAACGTGGTCCCCCCTTGAGAGTCCTTGCCGGAATCCCGTTGATGCATTTTCCCCGTTTTCCGGGAACGCGACAACTCCGTGATATCACGGAGAGGCATTGTCCAGGCCGGCCTTGCGGCCTGCCGGCGCGCCGTCGAGGCAATGGGCATAGCGCACGGCGTGGGCGCTGTCCGCGGAAACCGCGGGGTCGAGCGTATAGAGCGTCTGCGCGCGCCCGACGCCGCGCAGAGCGAACCGCCCCGTCGAGACGAAATGCTCCTGCTCGACCGGGCCGAGCGCCTCGATCAGCGCCGCGGAGACCAGAAGGTCGCGGTCGACGGCGCGGCACATCGAGGCGATCCGGCTGACCTCGTTGACGGCCGGTCCGACCACGGTGAAGTCCAGCCGCTCGTTGCTGCCGATATTGCCGTAGAACACCTCGCCGCAATGCAGCCCGACATAGGCCGAGGTGGTCGGCCGCTCGAGCGCCGCGCGCTCGACGTCGAGGCGCCGGATGTTCTCCCGGAACCGCCGTTCGGCCCTCAGCGCGGCACGGCCGGCGACGGGCGTGCGCGCACCGCCGAAGATCGCCAGGATGCCGTCGCCCATCAGCTTCAGCACGTCGCCGCCCTCGCCGTGGATCGCGTCGATGGCGGCGGCGGCATAGTCGTTGAGGAAGGGGATGATCTCCTCCGGCGCCGCCGTGTCGGAGATCGACGTCGAGGATCTGAGATCCGAATACCACAGCACAGCGTTGATGCGCTCGGCCACGCCCCGGGTGATGCGGCCGCCCAGCACCCGTTCGCCCGCGTCGCGGCCGAGATAGACATGGGCGAGCGTGCGCGCCACTTCCGTCATCGTCGCCGTCTTGATCGCGAGCAGGAAGGCCGGAAGCAGGCTGCGCATGTCGTCGAGATCGTCAGCGGAGAAGCCTCCCGCCCGCCGCGTCGACCACGACGAATAGGTGCAGTCGACCGGCCCGATCGCCTTGCCGCGATCGAAGCGGTGGATCGCGGCCATGTAGCCGGTGCAGCCCTCCCCGGCGAGGTCCTGCACCACCGGATAGTCGAACGGCCCGCCGCTCTCCAGGTTCAGGTGCAGCAGCGTCTCGCCGTTCTCCAGCAGCCTGTAGAATGGCGACAGGCGCCAGCGGTGGTCGTCGTCCGGGCTGGTGTGGCGCGGATACTCGAACATCGCGGCACCGCTGTTGCCGTCGCCGCCCCACCGCCAGCCGCGTCCTTCCAGGATCGGGTGCAGCGTGTCCATGAACACCACGCCGCGATGCAGGTCGATGCCCGCAGACTGGCAGCGCTCGCAGAATCCGCGCAGCAGTTCGGTCTCGGCCGCGCCGGCCAGCCCGTGTTCCAGCAGCCAGTCGGTGATGGCGTTTCGCGTGGCCCTGTCCATGGTCTCTCCGGCGCGGCGGTCGGCAGGCGCCCGCGTCCGGCCGGGCAAAGGCCGGCGCAGCCGTCGCGGAACGCAGACAACCGTCAAGAGGTCCGCATTTTGTCAAAATGACGGAAGCGATCCGATTTGGCCGACTTCGGATCGTCTGCGAACCATGCACCGCAAGGCGCGCCACGGCAATCTCCCGCCGCGCGTCTCTCAGGCCGGGGTGGCGAGGATGCCGTCCACCGCATCGACGAAGCGGTCGGCGTCCTCGATGGTCAGACAGAGCGGCGGCCGCACCTTCAGCACGTTGCCGAACGGGCCGGCGGCGCCGATCAGGATTTGCCGGTCGCGCAGCGCGTTGATCAGCGCCGTCGCCCCTGCTGGGTCCGGGCCCGCCTCGCCCACGATCTCGACGCCGAGATAGAGCCCGGTGCCTCTCACCGGTCCGATGGCGGGCCGCCGCGTCGCCAGGTCCTCCAGCGCGCGCTTCATGTGGCCGCCCACCACGCGGGCGTTCTCCATCAGCCCGTCCTCGGCGATGGCGTCTAGCACCGCGAGCCCGGCTGCCGCTGCCACGGGATTGCCGCCGAAGGTGTTGAAGTAGCCGAACTCCGCGCAGAACGCGGCGAGCAGCTCCGGCCGGGTGACGACGCCACCCATCGGGAAGCCGTTGCCCATCGGTTTGCCCATGGTGACGACGTCGGGCGTCACGCCGTGGCGCAGGAAGCCCCACATCGCGTCCCCGGTGCGGGCGAACCCCGGCTGCACCTCGTCGGCGATGAAGAGCCCGCCGGCGGCATGGGTGGCGTCCACCGCCGGCTTCAGGAATCCCGGCGGGTCGGCGAACACGCCGTCGCTGGAGAAGATGGTGTCGACCAGCAGCCCCGCGAAGCGGATTCCGTCCGCCTCAAGCGCCGCGATGGCCGCCTTGACCGCCGCCGCGAAGCCGGCACCGAGATCGCCCGGATAGGCACGCGGATCGGGGGCCGGGATGGTTCGGACATGGGCCGGCGGCCGGCCCTTCCTGTAGGACGAGGGCGAGACCTCGGTCACGGCTGCGGTGTTGCCGTGATAGGCCGTCTCGGTGACGACGAAGCCGCGTCCGCCGGTGAAGGTCGAGACGAGCCTGAGCGCGAGGTCGTTGCTCTCCGTCCCGGTGCAGGTCAGCGCCAGGTTGGACAGCGGCGCCGG
>JAEZMP010000454.1 GCA_023442215.1 Pseudomonadota bacterium | reverse complement strand
CTTTGAGAAAGGCTAAAAGGGATAGAGATAACATATATGCGGTAATAAAGGGTACTGCCATAAATCAGGATGGTATGTCTATTGGGATTACAGCACCTAATTCGTCAGCTCAAGCTGAAGTTATTATACAAGCATGGGAAAAGGCAGGGATCGACCCGAATACTATTTCATATATTGAAGCCCACGGAACAGCGACAAAATTAGGTGACCCAATTGAAATTGAGGGGTTAAAGAAAGCATTTAAAAAATACACTTCGCAAAAACAGTTCTGTGCTATAAATACCATTAAGTCAAATATAGGGCATCTATATGAGTGCGCCGGTATGGCAGGCATTATTAAGACTATAATGGCATTAAAGTATAAGAAACTTCCACCAACAATACATTTTTATAGACCCAACAGAAAAATAAATTTTAGTGATTCTCCATTATATATAAATACAAGGTTAAGAGAATGGGAAAAGGGTCTAGAACCTAGGAGATGTGGTATTAGTGCTTTTGGCTTAAGTGGAACCAATTCACACATAGTTTTGGAAGAGTATTTGGATAATGTAAAGGAAAGTGAATCTAAAGGTGCAACTAATCTCCTTATGTTATCAGCAAAGAACAAAGAAGGGATTAATGAATTAATCAAATATTATCTAAATTTTCTTGGCAGTATAGAAGGATTAACGCTCGAGGATATTTGTTATACAGCTAATACCGGTAGGGGGCACTATAATTGCAGACTTGTTATCCTCACAGATAGTCTGGAGGATCTGAAGCAAAAACTGGAAAGACTACTTCATTGTAAAGAAGATGAAGAAAATGTGCAATGGTTTCACTACGGAGAACATAAGATAGTTCCCTCAAACAAGGAGTCAAGAGGTGAAAATGAAATCACCGAAGGTGAGAAAAAAGAGTTAGGAAAAGAAACAAAACAGAAAATAGAACAGTATTTGAAGTCAGAAAAAACGGATTATAATTCTTTAATACAAATATGCAAGTTATACGTTAAGGGAGTTGAACTTGATTGGGATGAGTTTTACCAGGATGAACAGAGAGTCAAGGTCAGCATTCCAACGTATCCTTTTGAGAGAACATCATGTTGGTTAGATATACCTGAAAAAGATAGTGTTCTTGAAAAGGCCAATAGTGAGTTCTATTATTCAATGGCTTGGAAGGAAGAAGACTTGAAGGATCAGCATACTCAAATTGAGGATAGAGCTATTATTTGTTTTAAGAATTGCGAAGGAACATATAGTGAAACTTGTGATCATGTAATCTCAGAATTAAAGAAAAATGGAAAGTACGTTATTGAAGTGGAAGTTGGTACACAATTTGAAAAAATAGGTGAAAAACAGTATTCAATAGAGAATGCCGAAATTGGCTATATAAAGCTGTTAGAAGACATAAAGGACCTTGAAGTATCTAGAATAGTACATATGCTGACTATGACGGATAAAAATGAAATTGATAACTTGAAAGAATTGGAAGATAGCCAGAATAGAGCCTGTCTAAGCTTGTTCCACTTCTCAAGAGCTTTTATAAAAAGCGGCATTAGCAGAGAAATCGATATGATAGTGGTAACAGAGTTAGCAAATGAGGTGACGGGAAATGAGGAATGCATAAATCCACAAAATTCGTCTATATGTGGGTTGGGGAAGGTTGTTAATAAGGAAGCACCTCTTTTAAAATGCAGGTGTATCGATATAGATAGAGAAACAAGTGTACAAAAAATTATTTCAGAGTTGGAAGCAGATAATTCAGAATACTATGTTGCTTACCGTAATGATTCAAGGTTTATTGAAGTCTTCGAACCAGTAAACATAACGGAATTAACCGACAATAAGGTAGAGATTAAAGATACTGGAGTGTATATTATTACCGGAGGAATAGGAGGAATAGGACTAGCCTTTGCAAAGCACTTAGCAGAACAAAATAATGTAAATCTTGCTCTGCTAGGACGTACTAAGCTGCCAGAACGGGAGTTATGGGATCAGATAAGCGCAAATGATGAATCAAGCCTGTTACATGAGAAAGTTAAAGCTATTAAGGAGATAGAAGATTTAGGTGCAAGTGTATTATATTACAGCATTGATATATCTGACATAGACAATTTGAAGAGCCTTGTTGATACGCTGAGACAAAGGTACGGAAAAATCAATGGAGTCATTCATGGGGCAGGTGTTTCAAATGACAAGGCTCTATTGGATAAAAGCTTTGAGGATTTTGCAGAAATAATTGCTCCTAAGATACAGGGTACTTGGTCTATAGACAGAGTGACTCGAAACGATGATCTAGACTTTTTCGTAATGTTTTCGTCAGTTGCAACTATTTTTACTATGTTTGGGCAGGGAGACTACACAGCAGCTAATGCATATATGGATTCATTTTCTGCATATAGGAGAAAGCAAGGCAGGAAAGCACTTACAATTAACTGGACTACCTGGAAGGAAACAGGGATGGCTTTCAACAGTGGTCATACAGTTGACACAATATTTAAGACGTTAAGCACAACTCAGGGTATAAATGGATTTGAAGGGATTATTTGTAATAACATAGCTAGGGTGCTTATAGGTGAAATAAATTATGAGGGGGTTGGAACTTACCTTCTGGAGCGTTCTGGGGTAAGGCTTTCGGAAAGTATTGTAGAAAAGGTAAATCAATATAAAAAAGCAAGATTAGAAGAAAAGAGAGCTAGAACTGGAAAAACGGATAGCACTGATGTAGCTTTATCTGGCAGAAATAACGGTGCTTATACAGATATCGAAAAGAAGTTAGCTAATATCTGCAGAGAAGTATTAGGTTTAGGTGAAATTGACATATATGACAATTTTTTTGAACTGGGTGCTGATTCTTTAATGCTAATGAAAATTCAGGCTGAAATTGAAAAAGAATATCCAGGTAAAGTTGAAATTACAGAAATGTTTGAATATTGCACCATATCAAGGCTAGCAGAATATATTGTCAGCAAGCTTCAAGGGGTAAGTGAAAAACTTGATAGAAAGATTGACACCCTAAAAGGATATGATGATGATATAGCGATTATCGGCATAGCTTTAAAATTTCCGATGGCAGATAACATAGATGAGTTCTGGAGTAATATAAAAAATGGCGTTGATTGTGTTACTATTCTTCCAGAGTCAAGGCAGGAAGACATTAAAAAATATGTAAAGTTTAAGAATATACCCGAAAACATTGTAGAGTATGATATGGGAGCCTTTTTGGAAGAAGTAGATAGGTTTGACTATTCATATTTCCGTATTCCACCAAAGGAAGCTAGGCTTACAGACCCAAACCACAGAATGTTCCTGCAAGCAGCATGGGAGGCAATTGAGGATGCAGGATATGGCGGGAAAAAAATATCTGGAACCAATACTGGAGTATACTTGGGCTTTGCAGCTACACAGATGTATAATCTCTGGCTTATTAACGATATTGAACCATTGTCCAAGTCAGAGGCTCTTATAGGAAATACTGCTGCTGTAGCTACAGGAAGGGTGTCCTACTTGTTTAATCTTAAGGGACCCAGTATGGTGGTAGATACAGCCTGTTCAGCATCGCTTGCCGCAGTGCATCTGGCATGTAAATCAATAAGGACAGGGGATTGTGACATGGCCATAGCTGGCGGTGTTCGGCTAACTTTGTTGCCGGTCCACCAAAAAGGCGAGGTTCGAGGAATCGGTATGGATTCTTCTGATGGCAGGGCAAGAACCTTTGACGACAACTCGGATGGAACCGGCTCAGGTGAAGGAGTTGCAGCAGTAATCCTTAAGCCACTTAAGAAGGCTAAAGAAGATAGGGACAACATATATGCAGTAATAAAGGGTAGTGCTACTAATCAGGATGGAAGCTCAGCAGGTATTACAGCACCTAATCCTGCAGCCCAGGAGGAAGTTATCATAAAGGCATGGGAGGATGCAG
>JAEZMP010000392.1 GCA_023442215.1 Pseudomonadota bacterium | reverse complement strand
CCATCCGCCGCGCGCTCGAAACCGGCGAGGGCTATTACGGCACGGTCGAGTTCTTCCCGGAGGAGGGCAAGTACCACATGGACGGGCACCGCAATTGCGGCGTCCGCCTCGACCCGAGGGAGACCATAGCGCTCGGCGGCCTGTGCCCGGTCTGCGGCGGGCGCGTCACGGTCGGCGTCGCCCACCGGGTGGAGATGCTGGCGGATCGCAGCGAGGCGGAGGCCGCGCCGCCCGATACCGCCGGCGAGGCCGCGAGCCTGGTGCCGCTGCCGGAAATCCTGTCCGAGATCGTCGGCGGCGGCGTCGCCACCAAGGCGGTGGCCGCCGCCTACGACCGGGCGACCGCGACCCTCGGCCCGGAGCTGTCTGTGCTGGGCGAGGTGCCGCTCGAAGACGTGGCGCGGGCCGACCCGCTGCTCGGCGAGGCGGTGTCGCGGCTCAGGGCCGGCAGCGTGATCCGCGACGCCGGCTATGACGGCGAATATGGCGTCATCCGGCTGTTCGGCGACGGCGAACTCGACGGCCTGACGAAGGGGGCGCTGCTGTTCGACGCGCCCCTCCGTCGCCGCGCGAAGAAGACGGCGCCGGCCGCGCCCGCCGCGCCGGAGGCGGCCGAGAGCCCCGCATCGCCGATCCCCCCGGCTCCCTCCGGCCGCAGCGGCGTTCTCGGCGCCCTCGATGAGGACCAGTGCCGCGCGGCCGAGGCTGATGGTCCGCTCGCCGTCGCCGCCGGGCCGGGTTCCGGCAAGACGCGGATGCTGGCCCATCGCCTTGCCCACCTCGTCGCCGAGCGGGGCGTGCCCGCGGCGTCGTGCCTCGCCGTCACCTTCACCCGCCGGGCTTGCGAGGAACTGCGCACCCGCCTCGCCGGGCTCCTCGGCCGCCGCGCCGGCGCGGTCGCGGTCCACACGTTCCATTCGCTCGGTCTCGCGATCCTGCGCAGCCACGGCGCGGCGCCGGGTCTCGACCCCGCGTTCCGCGTCGCCGACGCGGCGGAATGCACGGGGCTGCTCGCGCAGGAGATGGGGCTGAGGCCGGCCGAGGCGGCGCGGCTCTTCAGGGCCCTGTCGGTCGCCAGACGCACCGGCGAGGTCGGGGGCGCACGCACGGCGGAGGCACTTGCCACCCTGCGTCGGCTCGGCCGCGAGCACGGTTTCGTCGATGTCGACGATCTGGTCGCGCTTTCGGTCGAACGGCTTGAAACGGATCCCGCATGCGCCGCTGCGTGGCGGACGCGGTTCGCGCACATCGCGGTGGACGAGTTCCAGGACATCGACGCCGGTCAATATCGTCTGGTGCGCCTGATCGCGTCCTCCGGCAGCGGCCTCTGCGTGATCGGCGACCCGGATCAGGCGATCTACGGCTTCCGCGGTGCCGATGCCGCCTGCTTCGCCCGCTTCGCCGAAGATTATCCGACGGCGCGCACCGTGCGGCTCGACCGCAACTATCGCTCCTCCGGTACCATCGTCGCTGCGTCGTTGCAGGCCCTCGGCGGCGGAGAGGCCCGCGCGATGCGGCCTTTGGGAGAGCCGATCGGTCTCAATGTCGCCGAGGATGAGCGGGCGGAAGCCGCGTTTGTCGCCGAGACCATCGAAACGCTGCTGGGCGGTCACGACATGCTCGCCGCGCAAGACATGCCAGCTACCCATGCCGGCAAGCCCGGCCGCAGGAAGGGCGGGGCTTCGCTCGGCTTCGCCGATTTCGCCGTGCTCTACCGCACGGACCAGCAGGCGGCGGCGTTGCGGGAGGCCTTCGACAAGGCCGGCATTCCCCATGCGAAGAGCTCGCCGGCCTCGATCGCCGGCCACCCGGCCGTGCGTGCCGTGCTTGCGGCGCTGGACGAGATACCCTCGATCGACCTCTCGGCCGGGATCGCGGCCGCCGTCGAGCGGGTGCGTGGGCAGGCGGCGCCAGCGGCCGGCGGGATCGATACTGCCGATCGTGTCGATGCTGCCGGACTTGCCGAAGCCAAGGCCTGGCTCGACCGCCTCGCGGTGTCGGATGCCGTCGCCGGCGATGCCGCGCGCCTTCGCGAACAGGTCGCGCTCGCCACCGAGGCGGATTTCCACGATCCGAGGGCCGACCGCGTGTCGCTTCTCACGATGCACGCCGCGAAGGGGTTGGAATTTCCGGTGGTGTTCGTGGTCGGGCTCGAGGCCGGCCTGATGCCGTTCTCGTTCGATGGCGGTGCGCCCGACACGGGCGCGGCCGCGGAGGAGCGGCGCCTGCTCTATGTGGCGATGACCCGGGCGAAGGCCCGGCTCTATCTCAGCCGGGCATCACGGCGCGGTGGGCGCGAGCCATCGGCGTCGCCCTTCCTCGCCGATATCGATCCGGCATTGGTCGTCCGGGCGGCCTCCGCACCGCGCAGGCCGCGCGCCCGGCAATTCAGCCTGTTCTGACAATTTAGCCTGTCCTGAAACGAGCGGCCGGGCCGAGGCCCGGCAGACGCTCAGGGCAGCATTTCGTAGGTCACCCAGGTGGTGGCCCGCGCCAGCTGATCGTACAGCGCACGGGCGGAGGCGTTGTCCTCAGCCGTGAGCCAGCTCACCTGCGGCCAGCCGCGCTGGCGCGCGACCGTCGCGACCGTCTCGATCAGCTGGCGCGCGATGCCCCGCCCGCGGGCCGATGGATCGACGAACAGGTCGTCGAAGAAGCCGATATCGCAGCCGCGCAGCGGGTCCGGATAGGGCCGGAAATGCGCGAGGCCGACGAGGGTGCCGTCGGCGTCTTCGGCCGCGAGACCCTCCTCGGGGTGGCCCGGATCCATCAGCCAGCCCCAGGTGCGCCCGAGGATCTCGTCCGTCATCGGCACCGCATAGAAGGCGGCGTAGGCGCGGTAGAGCCGCTCCCAGCCGTCGCGGTGCCGGGCGGCCATCGGCACGATGACCGCCGGGGCCCTCCCGGGGGCGTCGCTCATCGGAACAGCGTGTTCTTGGCGAGCTGCAGGATCTCGTCGCCGCGGCCGTTCATGATGGCGCGGGCGGCATAGAGGCTGAAGCCGATCGCCTGCTCCGCCTTGATCTCCGGCGGCATGACGAGTTCCATCCGGTCCGTCACGACGTCGACCAGCGCCGGGCCGTCATGGGCGAACGCCTTTTCCAGCGCCGGCCGGACGTCCGCAGGATCCTCGGCGCGGATGCCGAGAATCCCGAGCGCCTCCGCCATCTTGGCGAAGTTCGGGTTCTTCAGGTCGGTGCCGAACGGCAGGAAGCCGGCGGCCTTCATCTCCATGTCGACGAAGCCGAGCAGGCCGTTGTTGAACACGACGATCTTCACCGGCAGGCCAAGCTGGCTGACAGAGATGATGTCGCCCATCAGCATGGTGAAGCCGCCGTCGCCGGACATCGACACCACCTGCCGGCCCGGGAAGGCGGCCTGCGCGCCGAGCGCCTGCGGCATGGCGTTCGCCATCGAGCCGTGGATCAGCGAGCCGATCAGGCGCCGCTTGCCCTTCAGGTGCAGGTAGCGTGCCGCCCAGACGGTAGTCTCGCCCACGTCGCAGGTGAACACCGCGTCCTCCGCCGCAACCTCGTCGATCATGCGGGCGAGGAACTGGGGATGGATCGGCTTCGAGCCGGCCTTGCCGACGGCGAGGTCGTCGAGGCCCTTGCGCGCCTTCACATAGTGGTCCTGCGCCTTGCGCAGGAAGGCGTCGTTCGCCTTCGGCTTCAGCTTCGGCACAAGGCGGCGCAGCGTCTCGCCGACATCGCCGACGAGGCCGAGATCAAGCCGCGTCCGCCGGCCGAGATTTTCCGGCCGGATATCGATCTGCACCACCTTGGCGTCGTTCGGATAGAACTGGCGGTAGGGGAAGTCGGTGCCGACCATCAGCAGCAGCTCGGCATCGCGCATGGCGTGGTAGCCCGACGAGAAGCCGATGAAGCCGGTCATGCCGACATCGTAGGGGTTGTCGTGTTCGACATGGTCCTTGCCGCGCAGGGTGTGGACCACCGGCGCCTTCAGCGCGCCGGCCAGCGCCACGACCTCGTCGTGGGCGCCCTCGCAGCCCGCGCCGCACAGCATCGTGATCGAGTCCACGCCATCCAGCAGCTTCGCGAGGCGGTCGAGCTCGGCCTCCGGCGGCACGACGACCGGCGGCGCGACCTCGGTCCACGACACGCTCGATCCGGCCTCGGCCGTCGAAAGCGCCACGTCGCCGGGGATGACGATCACCGCCACGCCCTGCTTCTGGATCGCGGTGCGCATCGCGATCTCGATGGCGCGGGGCATCTGCGACGGGCTCGAGACCAGCTCGCAATAGTGGCTGCACTCGCGGAACAGCTGTTCCGGGTGGGTCTCCTGGAAATAGCCGGAGCCTATTTCCGCGCTTGGGATATGGGCGGCGATGGCGAGCACCGGCGTGCGGGTGCGGTGGCAATCGAACAGGCCGTTGATGAGGTGAAGGTTGCCCGGCCCGCAGCTTCCGGCGCACACGGCGAGCTTGCCGGTGAGCTGGGCTTCGGCGCCCGCGGCGAACGCTGCCACTTCCTCGTGGCGGACATGCATCCATTCGACCTTCTTGCTGGTGCGCAGCGCGTCGGTGAACCCGTTGAGGGAATCCCCGACCACGCCCCACACCCGCTCGACGCCCGCCGCTTCCAGTGCCCCGGCCAGAAGGTCGGCCACGCGCAATCCCGCCATCGTCAAACCTCTTCACTTCGACCCGAGGGGTGCCGCGGCCACGGCCGCCCGGCACCCCGGCTTCGATTTCACGGTCGGCCGGCGAGCCGGAAACGGCGCCGGCCGGCTTGCTCAGGCGGCAACATAGTCCCGGTATTCCGGGTTCCACATCGTGGCGTCGACCTTGGCGGCGATGGTGTCGTCGTCAGCGGCGGCCACCAGTCCGTCCTTGATGGCCGCCTTGACGACGGCGATCGCGATCGCGCGCGAAACGGCGCGGATGTCGGCGAGCGGCGGCAGCAGTACCGGCACGCTGCCGTCGCCACCGGCGTTCGCGTCGGCGAGAGCCCGCGACGCGGCCATGAACATGCCGTCGCTGACGCGGGGAATGCCGAGCGCGAGGATGCCGAGGCCGAGGCCCGGGAAGATGTAGGCGTTGTTGGTCTGGGCGATGGGGAAGAGCTTGCCGTCATGCGGCACGGGCTGGAACGGGCTGCCGGTGCCGATGATCGCCCGGCCGTTGGTCCAGGCGAGCACGTCGGAGGGCTGGGCCTCGCAACGGTTTGTCGGGTTCGACAGCGGGAACACGATCGGCCGCTCCACCGTCGCCGCCATGGTCCGGATGATCTCCTGGGTGAAGATGTCCGGCTGGCCGGTGACGCCGATCAGGATGGTCGGCTTGGCGTTCTTGACCGTCTCGAGGAACGAGAACTTGCCCGGAACGGCGCCCGCCGGCCACGAGGCGAGGTCGGCGGCGGTGTGGGCGAGCTTCGCCTGGAACGGCCACAGCCCTTGCTGGGTGTCGAGCACCAGGCCCTCGCGATCGATCATGTAGAACCGCGACCGGGCTTCCTTCGGGTCGACGCCGTCCTCGACCATGAGCTGGATCATCTGCTCGGCGATGCCGCAGCCGGCCGAGCCGGCTCCGACCACCACCACGCGCTGGTCGGAAAGCGGCCGGCCGGAGACCTTGACCGCCGACAGCACCGTGCCGACCACCACCGAGGCGGTGCCCTGCACGTCGTCATTGAACATGCAGAGCTGGTCGCGATAGCGCTCCAGGAACATGGTGGCGTGGTTCTGCGCGAAATCCTCGAACTGCAGCAGCACGTTCGGCCACTTGCGCTTCACGGCGGCCACGAACGCATCGACGAACGCGACATATTCGTCGCCGGTGATGCGGCGGTTGCGCCAGCCGATATAGAGCGGATCGTCGAGCCGCTCCTGGTTGTTGGTGCCGACGTCGAGCGTGATCGGCAGGGTGTATTCCGGCGCGATGCCGCCGCAGGCGGTGTAGAGCGACAGCTTGCCGATCGGAATGCCCATGCCGCCGGTGCCCTGGTCGCCGAGACCGAGGATGCGCTCGCCGTCGGTGACGACGATGACGCGCACATCCTGATCACCGACCGCCTCCAGGATCGTGTCGATGGAATCGCGCAGCGGATAGCTGATGAACAGGCCGCGGGGGCGGCGGTAGATCTCGCTGAACTTCTGGCAGCCGAGGCCGACGACCGGCGTGTAGACCATCGGCATCAGTTCGGTGACGTTCTCGACCATGAAGCGGTAGAACAGCGTCTCGTTGGTATCCTGCAGCGCGCGCAGGTAGATATGGCGTTCCAGATCCGTCGTCTTCTGCTGGTAGGCGTCCTTCACGCGCTCAAGCTGGGTCTCGATCGTCTCCACCGACGGCGGAAGCAGCCCGTGCAGCCGGAATGTCGTGCGTTCGGAATCGGAGAAGGCGTCCGCCTTGTTGAGGAGCGGCGTATCGATCAGTTCCTGGCCGTGGAACCGGGTCGCGTCGATCTTTTTGGTCGTCATGCGAACACCTTGGGCGCTAGTGGCGAGCAGAGGAAACAGTCGGCGGGAAAAGAGAGAGCGGAACGGCGCGTCTTCAGGAAAATAGCCCGGTCAGGTCGACCAGCACGCTGGGCGCGCGCAATATGTCTGCTTGAGTCCATGATTTCTTTGTGTCGGATGCATTCCGGCGCATAGTCATCGCTTTGTCAGCATTCGGACCGGGATATAAATGTGTCAGGCCGTTCCCTTTGGTTCGGGCTAAGCGCAAACAGTTTCATGCGCCTTGTGCATCGTTCAGATGCGCAGGATAGGCGGGCTTTTCAACGGAAATCAAGTTACCACTCGTACAATGAACTATACGAAGGTTTGTATTTGTACTCCCGTACCCTGAGGTTGCGCTGCCGAAAGGCTGCCGGCAAAGGAACGGGACAGAGAGGGGCGGGCCTTGCGGATAAGGCCCGCCCGGGCGTGAGAGCCGTCAGGCGGCCGTCGCGGAGGCGGTCTCCGCCGCCAGCGCGCGCGCGATCTTCGCGGCGAGGCGCGCGTTGTCGAGGATGAGGGCGATGTTGGTCCTGAGGCTGCTGCCCCCCGTCAGCGCGTTGATGCGTGCGAGCAGGAACGGGGTCAGATCCTTGCCGCCGATGCCGCGCTGCGCCGCTTCGGCGACGGCTTCGGCGATCGTGCGTTCGATCTCGTCGCCTGGCAGGGCATCGGCCTCGGGCACCGGATTGGCGATGAGGATGCCGGCCTGGAGGCCGAGGTTGCGCTGGGCCGCGATCACGGCGGCGATCGCGGCCGGGTCGTCGAAGCGCGCGTCGACGGGCGATCCGGAGTCCCGGGAGAAGAAGGCCGGGAACGCATCCGTGCGGTAGCCGAGCACGGGCACGCCGCGGGTCTCGAGATATTCGAGCGTCTTGGGGATGTCGAGGATCGACTTCGCGCCGGCGCACACCACCGCGACCGGCGTATTGCCCAGTTCCTCCAGATCCGCCGAGACGTCGAACGTCGTCTCCGCTCCGCGATGCACGCCGCCGATGCCCCCGGTGGCGAAGATCGGGATGCCGGCCCGGGCGGCGATCAGCATGGTGGAGGCCACGGTGGTGCCCGCCGTGCCCCGGCGGGCGGCGATTACGGCGAGGTCGCGCCGCGATGCCTTCACCACGTCCGTCGCCGCGCCGATCCGCTCCAGCGTGGCGTCGTCGAGGCCGACCTTGATGCGCCCGTCGACGACCGCGATGGTGGCCGGCACCGCACCGGCCTCGCGAACCGCCGCCTCGACCGCCCGCGCGGTCGAGACATTGTCGGGGAACGGCATGCCGTGGGTGATGATGGTCGATTCGAGCGCCACCACCGCCTCGCCGCGCGCCAGTGCGTCGCGGACTTCGTCGGCGATGTCGAACCAGGGATGCGGCGGCTTCGTCGTCATGATGGATGTCCTTGCTGTAGCGCGTCCCGGTCGGAGCCCGGTCCGGACGCATCTTCCGTGTCTGCGGCGATCAGGGCGGGGGAGAGGCCGGGCGCGACGCTCGCCTCGCTCGCAACCGTCAGGGCGGCGATCCGCGCCCCGGTCCGGACGGCGGCGGGGAGCGGCGCGCCGGCGAGGAGCCGGGCGAGGGTGACGGCGATCAGTGCGTCGCCCGCCCCGGTGACGTCCACGACCTCGGCCGGGACGGCGGCAACGTGATGGCAGCCGCCGCCGTCGGCGACGATCAGCCCGGCCTCGCCGAGGGTGAGAACCACCGCCCCGGCACCGGCTGCGACCAGGCGGCGGGCGCAGTCTTCCGGCGGCATGGCCCCGCCGTCTCCGGCCATGGCGCCGGCCTCGTCGGCATTGAGGAACAGCACGTCGAGGCCCGTGAGATCGGCCGGCAGCCGGCGCGACTTCGCGACCGAGACGGCGTCGGCCGCGAGCCGGAAACGGCCCGCGCGCCTCAGTGCGAACACCGCCGCGATCACCTCCGCCGGCATGTTGGTGTCGAGGAAGACCCAGGCCGTGCGGGCCAGCACCGGGGCGAGCCGTTCCACCTCGGCCGGCGTCATCGTTTCGAACACCGCCATGTCGGCGAGACCGGTGAAAAGCCGCCCGGCCGGATCGAGCACCGCGACATATTCCGCGGTCGCGGCCCCCGGGCGCACCAGCGCGCGGCTGACGTCGATCCCGGCCTCCTTCGCCGCCGCGAGCAGCGAATGGCCCGCCTCGTCGTCGCCCACGGCGGTGACGAGCGTGGTCTCCACGCCGACCCGCGCCAGTACCTCGGCGACGTTGCGGCCGACACCGCCGAAGGCGCGCCGGCTCGTCACAGGGTTGGATGTGCCGGCAAGCACCGGTCCCGCGGCGCGGTATTTGCGGTCGATCACCGCGCCGCCGATCACCATGACCGCGGGGCGCGGCGCGGGAACGTAGGCGCGGCCGAGCAGGTAGCCCTTGCGAACGAGTTGGGCGATGTAGGTCGCGACCGTCGAGCGGCCGAGCCCGAGCGCCGCCGCGAGGTCCTGCTGCGACACGAACGGATCGGCCTCGATCCGGGACAGGATCGCGCGCTCCGGTTCGTTCAGGGCGTCGGAAGACTGCGACATGAAGGCGGGGCCTCTCGGCGGATCACGACGACGGCGTCTCCTCTCGACATTTATTGAGAAGACAGACAAAAGTCTAGACGGCAATCGCCCCCATCGCAGCCCGCCTTGAAAAAGGCCGCCGCCGGCTCTACAGCATCGGGCGCCCGCCTCGCATCCGGGAGAGGCGCCGCGGCGCGGGGCGCGTTCGGAACGCCGCTTCGATCGGCAGGGCGCCCGGGCGTCGCAGGCGGCGGGGATACGTCCGCCGGAAGTTGAGGAATCCCGCCACCGTGACCAGCGATGCCGTGCCAAGCGCCCGCCCTGCCGGCCCGATGACGTGGCTCGCGCGCTGGGGCGGGTTCTTCCTGACGCCGGCCGGCGTCGCCGTGCTCGTTCTGGCATTGACCCTGCTGCGCCTGTTCTTCTCGGCCGCGACGCCGCCGACCGAGGACGAGGCCTACTACCGACTCTGGGGCCTGCACCCGGCCTGGGGCTATCTCGACCATCCGCCGATGGTGGGGTGGTGGATGACGGCGGGCATCGCCCTCGTCGGCGACAACGCGCTCGGGCTGCGGCTGTTCTCGGTGCTGTCCGTCGCCATCGGCTCGCTGGCGCTGTGGCGCACCGCCCGCATCCTGTTCGAAAGCGAGCGGGCGGCGGCCTGGTCCGTGCTCGTGCTCAACGCCACCGTGTTCATCGGCGGGGCGGGCATCGTCGCCACGCCCGACCAGCCCTCGGCGCTGTTCTGGGGCCTCGCGGTCTGGGCGCTGGCCGAACTCGTCCGCTCCGGCCGGCCGTCGTGGTGGCTCGTCGCCGGGGCCTTCGCCGGGCTCGGCCTCGTCTCTAAATATTCCGTGCTCTTTCTCGGCGCCGGCATGGTGCTCTGGATTCTGGCGTGGCGGGAAAACCGCCGCTGGCTCGCGGCCTGGCAGCTCTGGGCCGGGGGCCTGCTCGCCGGGCTGATCTTCCTGCCGGTGGTGCTCTGGAATGCGCATCACGGCTGGGCGTCGTTCATCAAGCAGTTCGGCCGCGCCGAGGCCGGCTCGCTCGAACTGGAGCACGTGCCGGAATTCATCGCCGGCGAGGTCCTGCTGATCGGCCCGCTGCTGGTGCCCTATGTGCTGCTCGGCGCGTGGCTTGCGGTCCGTGCCGGCTGGAAGGGCGATGTCCGCCGAGGCCTTCTCGTCGCCACGAGCCTGCCGTTCGCGCTCTATCTCGTCAGCCACGGCTTCCACGACCGGGTGCAGGCGAACTGGGCGGCGCCGCTGTTCGCGGCGAGCGCGCTCGTCGCCGGCGATGCCGCGGCCTGGCTGGCAGGCGGGGGCCGTGGCCGTCTCTGCCGCTGGCTTTCGTTGCTGCTGCCGTGGGCGGTGGTGGCCGGCCTCGCGACCGGCATCGGTGTCATGGCCCATGGCGCGCGGCCGATCGCCGGCATCGTCTCGCCGCTCGATCCCACCCAGCAGCTGCGCGGCTGGAAGGACCTCGCCGCGGAAGTCGAGAAGCAGCGCGTGGCGGCCGGCGCGCGCTGGATCGCGACGCAGAACTACGCCATGACCGGCGAACTCTCCTATTATCTGCGGCAGGTTCCGGTGGAGCAGCTCCACGAGCGCCTGCGCTATGCCGCCGCGCCCGATCCCGATCCGGCGATCCTGCAGCAGCCCGGCCTGTTCGTCGGCCTGGAGCGCAATTTCTACCCGCAATATCTCGATCTGCGCTTCCGCGACGTGAAGCCCCTCGGCGTGATCGAGCGCCGCGCCGGCGGCATCCTGCTCGACCGCTATGTGGTGATCCGCGTCGCCGATCCCATCGGCAATCCGCTCCACCACGCGGCGCCCTGGTAGCCGGGCGACTTGGTAGCCGGGCGTCCTGATAGCCGGCCGGCTTCCCGTCCGCACATTCCTGTCTTCAAAAAAGAAACCGCCGGCGCATCCGATGCGCCGGCGGCTTCATGTTCGTAACCTTCGTCGGCGGCCCCCGGCGACCGGACGTCCTCGGACGGTCCGTGTCGCCACCGCGACCGGGCGAACCCGGTCACGGCCTGTCGGGCGCCGGCGTCAGGACGTCCTCAGAAGTCCATGCCGCCCATGCCGCCCATGCCGCCGCCGCCCGGCATCGCCGGAGCGGCCGGCTTCGGCAGCTCGGCGATCAGCGCCTCGGTGGTGATGAGCAGCGAGGACACCGACGCGGCATCCTGAAGCGCGGTGCGCACGACCTTGGTCGGATCGATGATGCCGGCCTTGATCATGTCGACATAGGTCTCGGTCTGGGCGTCGAAGCCTTCGTTGTCCGAAGACTCCAGCACCTTGCCGACCACGATGGAGCCTTCCACGCCGGCATTCTCGGCGATCTGGCGGATCGGGGCTTCAAGGGCGCGCAGCACGATCTTCACGCCGGCCTGGACGTCGGCGATGTTGGACGTCACCGCCGCGACGGCCTTCTTGGCGCGCAGCAGAGCGACGCCGCCGCCCGGGACGATGCCTTCCTCGACTGCGGCGCGGGTGGCGTTCAGCGCGTCGTCGACGCGGTCCTTGCGCTCCTTCACCTCGATCTCGGTGGCGCCGCCGACGCGGATCACCGCGACGCCGCCGGCCAGCTTCGCCAGACGCTCCTGCAGCTTCTCGCGGTCGTAGTCCGAGGTGGTCTCCTCGATCTGCGCCTTGATCTGCGCCACGCGGCCTTCGATGTCGGACTTCTCGCCCGCACCGTCGACGATCGTGGTGTTCTCCTTGGTGATGGAGACCTTCTTGGCGCGGCCGAGCATGTCGAGCGTGACGCTCTCGAGCTTGATGCCGAGGTCTTCGGAGATCACGGTGCCGCCGGTGAGGATCGCGATGTCCTCGAGCATCGCCTTGCGGCGATCGCCGAAGCCCGGAGCCTTCACGGCCGCGATCTTCAGGCCGCC
>JAEZMP010000376.1 GCA_023442215.1 Pseudomonadota bacterium | reverse complement strand
CCTTGCGCCGGAATGCCTGCATCAGCCCGTAGCCGTCGAACCAGCCCTCGCCGCTCGCGCCGAACGTGCCGGCAGCGAGGTCGTCGACCGCGAGCCACGGAAACCGCGCCTTCAGCGCGGCCGGATCCATCCAGCGGATATCGGCGCCGAGCCGCTGCTGCAGCGCGTGATTCTCCGCCAGCACCGGCACGCCCTCCGGCGTGGCGATGAACAGGTAGCCGCCCTCGTGAAGGCCGATGTCGGGCCTGTCGCCGTCGACGGCCAGGCGCTCGCCGATCTCGCGCAGGAAACGGATGCCGTAGAGCGAGATCTCGACATTGATCGCGGTGGAATATTGCTGCCGGATCGAGGCGGCGGACAGCGCGGAGGCGCACCGCGCATAGCTCGGATCCTTCTCGACCACGAGAACGCGACCGTCGAAATCCGGGTCCATCGCCAGATGGCAGGCGACGGAACTGCCGATGGCGGCGCCACCGACGACCACAACATCGTAAGTCTGCGCCATGGCGCCTTCATCCTCCACAGCACATCCCGTCCGGATCGCGGTGATCCCGACGGCAGGGTATGCGCAAGCCTTCGAAGCCGGCCGGCCGCCGGCACATTCACGGAGCGGGTGGTCTTACAAAGTGTGCCGCTTCAGCGCCGCCTCGCGGATGGCGCCGAGCGTGGTCGCGGGCGTGATCGCGTCGGGATCGATGAAGCAATGCAGGATCGACGGCTTGCCGCTTTCGAGCGCGCGCTCGAACGCTGGAGCGAAGTCCTCGGTGCGCGTCACCCGCTCGCCGTGGCCGCCGAACGCGACGGCGTAGGCGGCAAAATCCGGGTTCTGCAGCCGCGTGCCCGAGACGCGGGCGGGATATTCCCGCTCCTGGTGCATGCGGATGGTGCCGTACATCCCGTTATCGACCACTACGACGACGATCGGCGCCTCGTACTGCACCGCCGTCGCGAATTCCTGACCGTTCATCAGGAAGCAGCCGTCGCCGGCGAAGGCGACCACGATGCGGGCGGGATAAGCGAGCTTGGCGGCCACTGCCGCCGGCACACCGTAGCCCATGGAGCCGGAGGTGGGCGCGAGCTGGGTGCCGTAGCCGCGGTGGCGATAGTAGCGGTGCAGCCACGTCGCGTAGTTGCCGGCACCGTTGGTGAGGATGGCATCGGCCGGCAGCCGCTCGCGCAGCCACGCCACCGCGTCGCCGTACTGGAAGGCACCCGGCAGGGGCTTCGGCGCGTCGGTCCAGGCGCGATAGGAGGCGTTCGCCTCCGCAGTCGCCGCCGCCCAGCGCGGGGATTCGATCGGCTTGATGTCGTCGAGGGCAAAGGCGAAGTCGTCCGGCGTCGCCTGCAGCGCCAGAATCGGGGCGTAGACGCGGCCAAGTTCTTCCGCGCCCGGATGGACGTGGACGAGGGCCTGGGAGGGGTTCGGCACATCGACGAGGGTGTAGCCGCCGGTCGAGATTTCCGACAGCCGGGTGCCGACGACGATCAGGAGATCGGAGGCTTTGATGCGCGCCGTCAGCGCCGGATTCTGGCCGATGCCAACGTCGCCAGCATAGTTCGGGTGGTCCTGCGGGAAGCGGTCGGCGCGGCGGAAGGTCGTTCCCACCGGCAGCGCCAGTCGTTCGGCGGCGCGCACCATCGCGGCGACGCCCTCGGCCGTCCAGCGCGTGCCGCCGAGGATGACGAACGGGTTCTCCGCCTTCGCCAGCATGTCGGAGAAATGGGCGAGGTCGGGCCGTGCGGGCGCCGCCGGCTCGATGCGGGGCAGGTCGGCGACGGCGGCGGTCTCCACCAGCATGTCTTCCGGCAGGGCCACCACGACGGGACCGGGCCGGCCCTGCATGGCGACGCGGAAGGCACGCGCGACGAGTTCGGGCACGCGCGCGGCGCTGTCGATCTCAACCACCCACTTGGCCATGGAACCGAACACGGCGCGGTAGTCGAGTTCCTGGAACGCCTCGCGGCCGATCATGCCGCGCTCGACCTGGCCGACGAACAGGATCATCGGCGTCGAATCCTGCGCCGCGATGTGAACGCCGTGGCTGGCGTTGGTGGCGCCCGGGCCGCGGGTGACGAAGCAGACGCCTGGGCGCCCGGTGAGCTTGCCCGCCGCCTCCGCCATCATCGCCGCGCCGCCCTCGTTGCGGCAGATCACGACGTCGATCGCGGCGTCGTGCAGCGCATCGAGCACCGCGAGATAGCTCTCGCCGGGAACGCAGGTGACGCGTTCCACGCCCTGGGCCAGCAGTTGGTCGACCAGGATGCGGCCGCCGGTGCGGGGATGGAACGCGCTCATCATGAACTCCCTCTGATTGCTCCAGCCGCACCGGACCGGATTTCAGTCCTGTCCGGTCGGTTCGAGGCTCGTCGCCGTATCGGCCCCGAGCGCCGGGCTCGCCTGCGCCGCGACCATGCGCCGGCCGTCGAGCACGATGGGGCTCGCGACCGAGGGCACCGAGCCGCCGGCCGCCGCGGCATCGGCGAGATCGAGCCGCAGCCCGCGATGCACGACCTGGGGGTCGGCGAACACCTCGCCGACTGAATTGATGGGACCTGCCGGCACGCCGACAGCCTCGAGGCTCGCGAGCAGCGTATCGCGGGCGAAGCCGCGCGTCAGGCCGGCGAGGATGTCCACCAGCACGGCACGGTTCGCCACCCGGTCGGGATTGGTGCGATAGGCCGGGTCCTTCGCCAGCTCGGGCCGGCCGAGCACGGCGGCGAAGCGGGCGAATTGCCCGTCGTTGCCGACAGCGACGACGAGATGGCCGTCCGAGGCCGGGAACACCTGATAGGGCACGATGTTGGGATGAGCGTTGCCCATGCGCCGCGGCGACCTGCCGGAGACGAGATAGTTCATCGCCTGGTTGGCGAGCACCGAGACCTGGACGTCCATCAGCGCCATGTCGAGATGGCCGCCCTCGCCGGTGAGGTCGCGGCGGCGCAGGGCGGCGAGGATGCCGACCACCGAATAGACCCCGGTGAACACGTCGGTGAAGGCGACCCCGATCTTCTGCGGCTCGCCATCCGGCTCGCCGGTCAGATCCATGATGCCGCCCATGGCCTGGATCATGAAGTCGTAGCCCGCGCGGGCCGCATAAGGCCCGTCCTGGCCGAAGCCGGTGATCGAGCAATAGACCAGCCGCGGATTGACGGCGCGGAGCGCGGCATAATCGAGCCCGTACTTCTTCAGCCCGCCGACCTTGAAGTTCTCGATGACGACATCGCAGCCGGCGGCGAGCGCGCGCACCTGCGCCTGCCCTTCCTCCGTCTCGAAATCGATCGCGACCGAGCGCT
This sequence comes from Pseudomonadota bacterium, assembly GCA_023442215.1. GTDB lineage: Bacteria > Pseudomonadota > Alphaproteobacteria > Rhizobiales > Segnochrobactraceae > Pseudoxanthobacter. Next base: position 11,025 of record JAEZMP010000376.1, on the reverse strand, counting down.
TGCCGCGGTTGCAGGAATGGAAATAGGCGGCGCCGAGAGAGCCGCCGTCAGCCGCCGCAACGAAGGGCGGGCCCCAGCCGCGGGTGTCGTCGCCGACGCCCGGCCGCTCGACCTTGACGACCTCGGCGCCGAGATCGGCGAGAAGCTGCCCGGCCCACGGGCCGGCGAGGATACGGGCGAGTTCGAGCACGCGGATGCCGGCGAGCGGCAGCGGGGCTTCGCCCCGGCCGCCTTCGTCCGTCGCAGGCTGCGGATGATCCGCCATCGTGCCCTCCCCCGCCCGGTCCGTGCTCAGAAGAAGGCCTGGAGCCCGGTCTGGGCGCGGCCGAGGATCAGGGCGTGGATGTCGTGGGTGCCCTCGTAGGTGTTCACCGTCTCCAGATTGATCATGTGCCGGATGACGTGGAACTCCTCGGAGATGCCGTTGCCGCCGTGCATGTCGCGGGCCATGCGGGCGATATCGAGCGCCTTGCCGCAATTGTTGCGCTTGATCAGCGAGATCGCCTCGGGGGCGAGCTTGCCCTGATCGAACAGCCGGCCGGCCCGCAGCGCCGCCTGAAGGCCGAGCGCGATCTCGGTCTGCATGTCGGCGAGCTTCTTCTGCACGAGCTGGGTCTGGGCCAGCGGCCGGCCGAACTGCTTGCGGTCGAGCACGTAGGTGCGGGCGCGGTGCCAGCAATCCTCGGCCGCGCCCATGGCGCCCCAGGCGATGCCGTAGCGGGCGCGGTTGAGGCAGCCGAACGGCCCCTTGAGGCCGGAGACGCCAGGCAGCAGCGCCTCTTCGCCCACCACCACGCCGTCCATGACGATCTCGCCGGTGATGGAGGCGCGAAGCGACAGCTTGCCGCCGATCTTCGGCGCGGAAAGGCCCTTCAGGCCCTTGTCGAGCACGAAGCCGCGGATGGCGCCGTCATGAGCCTCGGACTTCGCCCACACCACGAACACGTCGGCGACCGGGGCGTTGGAGATCCACATCTTGGTGCCGGTGAGGCGATAGCCGTCGGCCACCTTCTCGGCGCGGGTGCGCATGCCGCCGGGATCGGAGCCGGCGTCCGGCTCGGTCAGGCCGAAGCAGCCGACGAAATCGCCGGACGCCAGCTTCGGCAGGTACTTGCGGCGCTGGTCTTCCGACCCGTAGGCGTAGATCGGGTGCATCACGAGCGAGGACTGCACGCTCATCGCCGAACGGTAGCCGGAATCGACCCGCTCGACCTCGCGCGCCACCAGCCCGTAAGCGACATAGCTCGCGCCCGCGCCGCCATATTCCTCGGGAATGGTCGGGCCGAGCAGGCCGAGTTCGCCCATCTCCGACAGAATCTCGCGGTCGAAGCGCTCCTGCTCGTAGGCGGAGACAACGCGAGGCAGCAGCTGTTCCTGGGCGTAGGCCCGCGCCGCGTCGCGGACCAGCCGCTCGTCTTCCTCGAGCTGGTCCTCGATCAGGAACGGATCGGTCCAGTCGAACGCACCCATCTCATTTCCGGCCATGATGTTTCCTCCGCCTTGTCCTTCCGGCGCCCCAAGTCCCCGCGCCCCAAATCCCGGCACCCACGCATCAGCCGATGTCGAAGGTGACGCCCTGGGCGAGCGGCAGGCTGGTGCCGTAATTGACGGTGTTGGTGGCGCGGCGCATGTAGGCCTTCCAGGCATCGGAGCCGGCCTCGCGGCCGCCACCGGTTTCCTTCTCGCCGCCGAACGCGCCGCCGATCTCGGCACCGGACGGGCCGATATTGACGTTGGCGATGCCGCAGTCCGACCCCTCGGCCGACAGGAACCGCTCCGCCTCGCGCAGGTTCAGCGAGAACAGCGAGGACGACAGCCCCTGCGGCACGCCGTTGTTGAGGGCGATGGCGTCCTCGAAGTCGCTGTAGCGCAGCACGTAGAGGATCGGGGAGAAGGTCTCCTCGACCACGGGGCCGGTCTGGGCCGGCATCTCCACCAACGCCGGGCGGACATAGAAGCTTGCGAGCCCGTCGCCGACCGCGATGCGCTCGCCGCCGGTTACGTCGCCGCCCTCGGCGCGGGCGGCATCGAGCGCGCGCTCATGGGCGAGATAGGCCGCTTCGTCGATCAGCGGGCCGACCAGCGTAGCGGCCTCGCGCGGGTCGCTGACGCTCACCGAGCGGTAGGCCGCCTTCAGCCGCGGCACCAGCGTGTCGTAGATGTCGTCGTGGACGATGAGGCGGCGCAGCGACGTGCAGCGCTGGCCGGCGGTGCCCATCGCCGCGAACGCCACCGCGCGCACGGTGATGTCGATGTCCGCCGAGGGCGAGACGATGGCGGCGTTGTTGCCGCCGAGTTCGAGGATGGCGCGGGCGAACCGCCCGGCAAGGCGCGGGCCGACCGCGCGCCCCATCGCGGTGGAGCCGGTGGCCGAGACGAGCGGCACCAGCGGATGATCCACCAGTGCCTCGCCGACCGCGCGGCCGCCGATCAGCACCGCATGGAGGCCCGCCGGCACGTCGCCGAACCGGGCCGCGGCGCGCTCGAACAGCGCGGCGACGGCGAGCGCGGTCAAAGGCGTCTTCTCCGACGGCTTCCAGACCACCGCATCGCCGCAGACGAAGGCGAGCGCCGCGTTCCACGACCACACCGCGACGGGGAAATTGAAGGCGGTGACGACGCCGACCACGCCGAGCGGATGCCAGGTCTCGGCCATGCGGTGGCCCGGACGCTCCGTGGCGATGGTGAGGCCGTAGAGCTGCCGCGACAGGCCGACCGCGAAATCGCAGATGTCGATCATCTCCTGGACCTCGCCGAGGCCCTCGGAGCCGATCTTGCCGGCCTCGATGGTGACGAGCCGGCCAAGGTCCGCCTTGGCGGCGCGCAGTTCCTCGCCGAGCAGGCGGATGAGTTCGCCACGGCGCGGCGCCGGCACCTTGCGCCAGGCTAGGAAGGCGGTATGCGCCTCGGCGACGAGGTGCGCGGCGCCTTCGGGGGTCGCCTCGCGCAGCCGCGCGATCTCCTCGCCGGTGATCGGGGAGCGGACGGGCAGCGTGCCGCCGGAGAGGTCCGCAGCGGGGACGCCGAGCCGGCCGAGGATCGCCGTGCCTTCGCCCTGCAGCGCGCCGGCGGTTCCGGCGCTGATGGTTTCGACGGTCATGACCGATCCTTCCTTGCGTGCTCCACGTCAGCGGCTATAGGTCCGCCGCTTGCGGCGCGTAAAGCGATATGTTGTCAAAAGGTCATGAGCTTTCGTAATGACCTTCCGGCGATTCACCGCCCGCGGCCCGCATGGCGCCTGCGGCCCGGAACATCGCCGCGCAGGTATCGATGCGAAAGCCGCAGATTCGAAGGCGGCGGCGGGAACGGCGCGCGAGAAGGACAGCCATGCGACGGGCACTGAAGCCATGAGCCGGGTACGCCTGCCATCCGTCGGGGCCCTGACGGCGTTCGAGGCTGCCGCGCGCCACGGCAGCTTTTCACGCGCGGCGACGGAACTCAACCTGACCCAGGGCGCCATCAGCCGGCAGATCCGCCAGATCGAGGACATGACCGGCGTGACGCTGTTCGAGCGGGTGCGCCAGCGCGTGGTGCTGACCGATGCCGGCCGGCTCTATTTCAACGATGTCTCGCGCCTGCTGCACGAACTGTCCGAGGCGACCCACCGCGTGACGGCCTTCGCCGGCGGCGACGGCACGCTGAACCTCGCGGTGCTGCCGACCTTCGCGACGCGCTGGCTGATGCCGCGGATGCCGGAATTCCTGGAGCGGCATCCCGGCGCCACGGTCAACTTCACCGTCCGTATCGCCCCGTTCGATCTCGTCGCCGAGCCGTTCGACGCCGTCATCCACTATGGCGAGCCGGAATGGCCGGGCGCGATCTGCGAGCCGCTGATGCGGGAGGAGATGGTGCCCGTCGCCGGCGCCGGCTTCCGCGCGCGCCATGGCATCGCGGCGCCGTCCGACCTCGCCGGCCTCACGCTCCTGCATCAGAGCACGCGGCCGACCGCCTGGAGCGACTGGTTCGAGGCCGCCGGGCTGCCGACCGCGAACGCCTGGCGCGGGCCGCGCTTCGAGCAGTTCTCGATGATCGCCCAGGCCGCGGCAGCCGGCCTCGGGGTCGCGCTGGTGCCGCGCTTCCTCGTGGAGGAAGAGCTCGAAAGCCGGCGGCTGGAGATCCTGTTCGACCGCCCGCTGTTCACCGACAAGGCCTATTTCGTGGTCTATCTCGAGCAGAAGGCCGGCTCATCGCTGGTGCGCGCCTTCACCCGCTGGATCCGGGCGAAGGCCGGCAGCGAATGAAGGCGCGGGCCTGAGCCCCTGAATTCCCGAAAGCCGGTGCCCGCTGTTCGGTCCGATGCCTAACCCCGCAGCGCGGCGGCGGCGGGCTGGCGGTAGGCGAGGAACGCCGGGACCAGCGCGATGAGGGCGGCGACGGCGAGGAGGAGCAGCGCAAACATCCCATCTTGCGGCTCGAATTCCACCGGCAGCACGACGCCGCTGCGGCTCGTCATCACCGAGGCGATCACACGGGCGGCGGCGTAGCCGAGGCCGAAGCCGAGCGCCACGCCGACGCCGACCAGCACCAGGATCTCGCACCAGACCAGCGCGAAGATCGAGGATCGTGGGGCGCCGAGCGCCCTGAGCGCGCCGATCTCACGCCGGCGCTGGGAAAGATGCACCACGGTGACCAGCACGACGGCCGCCGCCACAAGCGCCTCCGTGCCCATCGCGATCAAGGTCAGCACCAGACGGGCATCGCCAAGGGTGGCGTAAAGCCGGGTCAGCACCTCCGCCGGGAAGACGCCCACCGTGCCGTTGCCGCGATATTCCCCGCGCAGGCGGTAGGCATCGGCGATGGAAGCGGCCTTGACGATGATCGCGGGAACGCCGGGCATGTTGGCCGACCATGGCGGGCCGATATGGTCGAACACCGGCAGCGCACCGTGGCCTTCCGCGTGACCGACCCCGGCGACGTGACCGTCGGCCTCGTGATCGTGATCGTCCGGATCGACCTGAACGGCAGCGGCCCCCGCCTCGTGGTCGTGATCGGCCTCCGCCTCGTGGTCGTGATCCGCACCCGGCTCGTCGTGGTGATCGGCGTCCCCGTCGTCGTCGTGGTGGTGATGGCCGAGACCGTGGATCGCCCACACACCTTCGATCGGCACCAGGATCGCCCGGTCCCACGGCGTGCCGGTGCGCGCCATGCGGCCGACGACGGTGTAGGCGAGTTCGGTGTGGGTATGGCCGGCCTCGCCGACGAGGCCGTGCATCGGCTTGACGATATCGCCGAGCGCGAGCGGGACGGCGGCACCCACCACGGCCTCGCTCATGGCCGTAAAATCACGGCCCTCGGTGAGCGCCGCCCGGCCGCCATCGGTGACGAACGCGGTCGTGGTGCCGACCACCGGCATGCCCTCGAAGCTGTCGCCGAAGCCGATCGGCGCCGCCCAGGCGACGCGGGGATCGGCCGCGAGCTTCGCAAGCACGGCTCCGGGCATCAGCGGCAGCGGCGAGGGCTGCAGGAACACAGCTGACAGCACGAGCTGGGTTTCGCTGCCCGCGGAGCCGACGACAAGATCGAACCGGTCCGCCGCCCGGGCGCTGCCGAGGCGCAGGGCGCGCTCCTGCAACGTCACGGTGACGCCGAGCGCGGTGGCGAAGCCGATCAGAAGGACGATGACGAGCGACCCGACCCAGAGACGCTTGAGATCGGCGAGAACGAGACGGATCGGGATCACGCGCCGGACCCCACGTCGCTCGACGCGAACGCCATCGAGGGCGAGAGACTCTCGCTCGTCGCGCCTTCGCGCATCACGGGCCCATCGGCGACGATTCGTCCGGACTTAAGGCGCACCTGCCGGTCCAGTCGGGCGACCAGCCGGTCGTCGTGGGTGACAGCGACGAGCGTCGCGCCCTCCTTGCGGCTGAGTTCGGTCAGGAGTTCGCCGACGACGGCGCCCGCCTCGGCATCGAGGCTCGCGGTGGGCTCGTCGGCTACGATGATGCCGGGGCGCTTCAGGAGCGCACGGGCGACCGCCACGCGCTGCATCTCGCCGCGCGACAGCGTTTCGACAGACTGGGCCGGGCGGGCGATGCCGACATGGGCGAGGAGATCGAGCGCCCGCGCCTTCATCCCGGCATCGACCGAGAGGCGGCGGAAGCGCGCCGGCAGCAGCACGTTCTCGACCGCGCTGAGACCGGGGAACAGGTGGAAATCCTGCATGACGAGCCCGACATTCGCCGCGCGCCACGCATCGCGTGCCGCCTCGGAGCGGCGGGCGAGATCCTCGCCGGCCCACATCACCCGGCCGCGGTTCGGCCGCTCCAGCCCCGTCACCACGTTGATGAGGGTCGACTTGCCGGACCCGGACGGGCCGGTGACCGCCACCGCTTGGCCCGGCGCGATCGCGAGGCGCGCGATCTCCAGAACCGGAGCGGCGAGACCGGGGAACGAAACCGAAATATCGTCGAGCACGAGACCGGGCATCGCGGTCACGCCAGCGAGAAGGAGGAATCGATCAGCCGCACGAGGCTGACGAACCCTGTTTCGGGATCGGTCCAAGAGCCGTATTCCAGCGTGCCGGACACGTCGATGGCCGCGTTGTACTGCACGAAGGTCTGCTTGCGTTCGAGATAGACCACCACGATGTCGCTCGGCCAGTCGGCATCGGAGGAACAGAACGGACAGATCGACAGCGGCGTCGATGACAGCACGAAGAACTTGGCCTCGGCCTTCAGGGGCGGCGCCATGAAGCCGCGCATGGTGATGCGGCTGCCGGCGAGCGCCTTGACCTTGGCGGAGAACTCCATGCCGAGGACGCCGATCTTCGAATAGAGCTCGTCGAAGGTCAGGTCTTCCGACGCGGCGATGGCTGGTGCGACGCCTCCTGCCGCGAGGCCGCAGGCCGCGAGCGCGATCCCCGTCCGCAGCAGCGTTCGTCGGGAGATGCCGGCGGCGGCACGCGCCGGCGCGGTTGCGATGTCGGTTCCGGGTCTCGTCATGGCCTGGCCTCCCGGCTCGATCGCCGTGGCACAAAAGGAAGAGGTCCGGACGCCGCGCGCCCGGACCCTCGTATCGTCGGGGTGGCTTATTGCTGCACGCCGAGGGCGAAGCTGTCGGCCATCACGCGGAACACGTCCGAATTCTCCATGTAGCCGTGGAGCTGCTCGGAGCCCGGGCCCTGGGCCTGGAGCACGACGTCGTCGACCGCATGAACGCCGGTGTCTTCCGAGCGCGGCGTGTTGCCGATGCGCAGCACGGCGCCGGGGACGTTCTTGTAGGCTTCGTTGGCGACGTATTCGCCCTTCTCGTTCTTCACCGCCGGCACGAACGGACCGTCCATCTTCGGGCGGAAGGTCTCGTAATAGTCGGGGAAGTTGTTGGCGAACACCGCGAGGCGGCGCGAGACGTCCACCTTGTCCGGGAAGCCGTCGCCGTCGGCGTCGACATAGTTCGGGAAGCCCGCATCCTGGTAGACGCCGACCTTCTCGCGCATCTGGATGCCCGGGGTCATCGTCTCGGAGCCGACGACCTTGCCGTTGTCGCTGACCTGCTCGACCACCGTGCCCGGCTTGTCGTCGTCGATGGTGCCGATGATCGAGACGCCGTGGGTGTGGTCGGCGGTGGCGATGATCAGCGTATCCGGATGGGTCTTGGCATATTCCTGGGCGATGCCGACCAGCTTGTCCATGACGATGGTTTCATAGATCGCACGGTCGAAATCGAGCGGATGCTCGAACTTGTCGATCAGCGCGCTCTCGACCATCAGGAAGAAGCCGTCCTGGTTCTTGGAGAGAACATCGAGGGCGGCGGTCATCATGTCGGTCAGCGGCGGCTGGTCCGGGAACTTCTTGGTGGTGCCGGTGCCGAGCTTCTCGTCGAGCGCGCCGTCCATGTTTCCGGTGTGGAACAGGCCGAGCAGCTTGCCGGTGTTGGTGCCCTTCGCGGTGGCGAGCTCCTGCTCGGTGGTGGCGAAGGCGTAGCCGGCATCCTTGAACTTCGCGACGTAGTCGACGTCGTCCTTGCGCTTGGAGCCAGGCACCGACTTCGGCAGGAAGTAAGCCGAGCCGCCGCCGAGGATCACCTCCGGCTTCACGTCGTAGAACATGCCGACGATCTCGGGCTTGTCGGCGCGGCGGCGGGTGTGGGACACGACCGCGGCCGGCGTGGCGTCCTCGATCTCGGCGTTGGAGACGACGCCGATCGCCTTGCCCGGCGCCATGCGGCGGATGGCTTCGGCGATGGTCTCCTGGTGCGGCTGGTCGAGCGAGCCCTTGGCGCGGGTGGCATAGACGCCGAGCGCGTTCACCGCGGACTTCTGGCCGGTCATGTAGGCCGACATGGTGTTGGCGCTGTCGGCGGCGATGGAATCCGTCGACGAAGTGCCGATGAAGGCCATCGCCGGCAGGGTATCCATGTTCAGCTTGCCGTTGGCCTTGCCCTCGGTGTTGCCCTTGGACATGATCCGCGCGCCGGTGCGCATGGAGACGGCCATGCCGTCGCCGAGCAGGAAGATGATGTTCTTGGCCTTCGCCTCCTTCGGCGTGCCGAACACCTCCCACTTGACCTCGTGGCGGTAGGTCTTGCCGTCGGCGCCCTTGCCCTCGGCGACGATGGTGTAATGCCCGGGAATCTCGATCGAGGCGTTCTTCACGACGACGGAGGAACCGTCCTTGTCGTTCTCGTTCTCGATATAGACCGGCTTTTCCTTGAAGACCTCGGTGTATTCGCGGCCTTCGACGAGGATCTTGATGTCGTCCTGCTTCACCACCGCCGGAAATTCGACCTTGAGGTCGAACTTGCCGCCGGAGAGCAGCGTCGCACGGTCGAGGGGGAAGATCTTCGTCTGGGAGCCGTCGTCGGCCTCCAGCATCTTGGTCTCGCCCGTCTGGGCGAACGCGGCGCCGGGCAGAATCGCCGTGGCCGGGACGAGGGCGAACGCGAGCGCCGCAAGCCAGTTGTGTCGCATGGAAAACCGCCTTTTTCCGAAAAGGCGCGCGGGCGGTCACCCAGCCACATCGACACACGGACGACGTCATACCCCGCCGGCAACCACCCTGGCGCGCATGGCGGGACCATAAAAAGCCCAGATGTCAGGCCCGTGAACTGAGACGGCTCATCATTCGCCTGCATACGATATCCACAGCAGCGGACCCGGCGCCTTCGCCGGCCCCGCTGCTTCGGAACCGCCCGCTGTTCGAGCCGGCCAGCAGTCAGAGATAGCGGTTGGCCAGGGTCTCCAGATATTCCTGGCGGCCGGAGCGTGGCTTCGGATCGAGGCCCCCGGCATGGACGCGCGCGGCGATATCGTCGAGCGAGCGGTGCCCGGCCAGCATCGCCTTCGCCTCCTCGCCCTCCCAGCCGGCATAGCGGGCATCGACGAAGCGGGCGAGTTCGCCGTCCTCGATCATCGCGGCGGCGACCTTGAGCGCCCGGCCGATGGCGTCCATCGAGCCGACGTGGGCCTGGATCAGGTCGACGGGATCGAGCGACTGCCGGCGGATCTTGGCGTCGAAATTGAGCCCGCCCGAGGTGAAGCCGCCCCCCTTCAGGAACTCGTAGAGCGCCAGCGCGAGTTCGGGCACGTTCATGGCGAACTGGTCGGTATCCCAGCCGAGCAGGTAGTCGCCCCGATTGATGTCGAGCGAGCCGAACACGCCGAGGGCGAAGGCGAGCGCGATCTCGTGCTCGAAGCTGTGCCCGGCGAGAATGGCGTGGTTCTGTTCGAGGTTGAGCTTCACCTCGTTCTCGAGGCCGTAGCGCTTCAGGAAGCCGTACACCGTGGCGACATCGTAGTCGTACTGGTGCTTGGTCGGTTCCTTCGGCTTCGGTTCGATCAGGATCTGCCCCTTGAAGCCGATCTTGTGCTTGTGCTCGACGACGAGCGACAGGAAGCGGCCGAGCTGGTCGAGCTCGCGGCGGAAATCGGTGTTGAGGAGCGTCTCGTAGCCTTCGCGGCCGCCCCACAGCACATAGTTTTCGCCGCCGAGGGCGTGAGTCAGATCGAACACCGTCTTCACCTGCGCGGCGGCATAGGCGAACACGTCCGGGTCCGGGTTGGTGGCGGCGCCGGCCATGTAGCGGCGGTGGGAGAACAGGTTCGCGGTGCCCCAAAGGAGCTTGACCTTCGCCGTCTCCATCCTGGCCGCGAAGATGTCGCCGATGGCCTTCACGTTGCGGTCGGATTCCGCGAGCGAGGCCCCTTCAGGCGCGATGTCGCGGTCGTGGAAGGTGAAGAACGGCACGTCGAGGATGCGGAACAGATCGAACGCCGCGTCCGCCTTGGCGCGGGCGAGCGCCATCGGATCGTCGCCACCGAACCACGGGCGCTCGAAGGTCTGGCCGCCGAACGGATCGGAGCCCGGCCACGCGAACGAATGCCAGTAGCAGACCGCGAAGCGCAGGTGGTCTTCCATGCGCTTGCCGAGCACGATCTCGTCGGGATTGTACCAGCGGAAGGCGAGCGGGTTGCGGCTTTCCGGCCCTTCGTAGGCGACCGGTTTCGCGGCATCGAAGAAGTGGGCGGTCATGATGGCGTTCCCCTCTTTGTTCGCGCCGGCCTTCCCTCGAGCCGGCTTTCCGGTGTCGGCGACGGCGCGCCGTCAGGCCATGGTCCGGCCGGTGATGCCCTTCAGCGCCGGATAGAGCGCGCGATAACGCCCGAGCGTGTCGCCGTAGCGCGCCGCCAGGTCGCGGTCAGGGTCGATCACGGCGGCGACCGGCGGCTTGGTGGCGATCGCCGCCGGGTCGGCCCCATCTGCGGCGATGCGGCCGAGGCGCGCGGCGCCGAACGCGCCGCCGAGATCGCCGCCGGCGAGGCGGTGCACCGGCAGGTCGAGCGCGGCGGCGATGATGCGGAGCCACAGATCCGAGCGCGAGCCGCCGCCGATCGCTGCCACAGCCGCCGGCCGGGAGCCGGCCTCGGCGAGCGCGTCGAGGCAGTCGCGCACCGCGAAGGCGACGCCTTCGAGCACGGCGAGCGCCAGATCCTCCGGCCCCGTGGCGTGGCTGAGACCGGCGAAGGCGGCGCGGGCGTCCGGATCGTTGTGGGGCGTGCGCTCGCCGGAGAGGTAGGGCTGGAAC
>JAEZMP010000297.1 GCA_023442215.1 Pseudomonadota bacterium | reverse complement strand
GGCGGCGAATAGCGATCGAACTTCTCCGACAGCTCGCGCACCGCAACATCGCCGCGCGCCTCGATATCGGCGAGGATGCCCTCGACCGTCTCACGAACCCGGCGGTCGTCCTGCGAGCGCTCCTCGGCGGGCTTGCCGCGCTTCAAATAGGTTACGGCCATAGTGCTGGTCCTTACGTTTACGTGGGTCTCGAATGCAGGGAGAGAAGGCGAGAAGCTAGGGAACGAGACCGCTGGCCTTCTTGAAGGCGGCGAGGCCGGTGAGAGCCTGGTCGCGCCAGGCCCGGCGGGCGGCCAGCTCGGCTTCCGGAAGCGCCGCGCGGCGCTCCTCGCCGGCACGACGGACGGTCTCTTCCGGCCAGGCGCGCGGCACGCGGCTCTCCGCCATGGCGTGGTACATGCCCCCGAGCCGGGCGGCGTAATCGACGATGCCGCCGGGCGCGTTCAGGTCGATGGTCTCGAACGGTCCCATGAAGGCCCAGCGCAGACCGAGCCCGTGCGCGATGGTGGCGTCGATGTCGGCAAGGCCGGCATAGCCCTCGTCGTACAGCGCCCACGCTTCGTTCAGCAGCGCGCCCTGCAGACGGTTCAGGATGAACCCATCGATCTCGCGCGTGAGCGTCACCGGCACTTGCCCGACCGCGTGCATCAACTCGCGCGCGCCGGCAAGCGCCTCGGCATCGGTCCATGGCGCCGGCACCAGTTCGACCACGGGAGCCAGATGCGGCGGGTTGACCGGATGGGCGATCAGGAATCGCCCGCGATGGGTGCAGCGCTCGGTGAAGCGCGAGGCGGGAATGCCGGAGGAGGAGGAGCCGACGATCGCATCCGGCGCCATGACGGCGTCGATCGCGCGGCAGATCTCGCTCTTGACGTCCGCGCGCTCGAAAACCGACTCCTGCACATAGCTGGCGCCGTCCAGCGCCGCCTCCAGCGTGTCGAACACATGCAGCCGGTCGATGACCGCCTCGACATCCTCGATCAGGCCAACCTTGGCCAATGCGGTCGCGCTCTCACGCGCCCAGGGCAGGATGCGGGCTCGGACGTCAGCGACCGGGTCGTAGACCTGCACCCGCAATCCGGCGCGGGCAAACACCAGAGCCCAGCCCGAGCCGACCAGGCCGGCGCCGACGATCGCGACGACATGGGCCGTGGCAGGCACCGCGCGCGTCATCCCGCCACCTTCGAGGTTTCGCCGTCGGCAAGGCAGATCTCGGTGATCCGCAGGCCTTCGCGGGTGATGCGCGAGGGGAAGGTGTCGCGCAGGCGTTCCTCGTGCACCGGGATGACGCGGTGCGAGTCGTAGCCGACCTGCTTCATCATCGCCTCGGTGGCGAGCACCAGATTGGCCTGGCTGCCGACCGCGAGACCGACCGGCGTGTAGACCTCCTTTTCATCGACGGCCGCGCCGGGGCCGTGGATGTTGTCGAACACATAGACGAGGTCGCCCGCGAGCACCCAGGTGTCCTGCGACTGCGCCTGCCCGTCATTGCGCACCGTCACCCACATGGAGCCCCAGGTGTGGCTGTCGTCGGCGGCGTGGAGATCGATGCCCGGCAGCACGTCGGCAAGCGCCCCGTTCACGGTGACGAGCCGCTTCTGGCGGGCGAGATCGGCGCCGCGCACGATATCGCCGGGATCGACCGCCACCATCATCCAGCGCATGCGGTCGGGCAGCGACATCGCCCAGACCCATTTCGCGATTTCACGCTCCTGGATGTAGAATTTTGCGTTCGGGAAGTCTTCGACATTGCCGAAATGGTCGAAATGGGCGTGGGTGATGAAGCAGGTGTCCACCTCTTCCGGCTTCACGCCGATCTCGGCCAGAACCGTGGCGGGACTACGCCAGTTCTCCACCCCGAAGCGATCGCCAAGAACCTTGCCATAGTCCTTGTCGTTGTAACCGACATCGACCATGGCGACATGATCGCGACCCTTGATGACGACATAGCAGTAGGGAAGCTTCACGAAACCCTGGTTATGCGCACCGTAGAGCACGCCGCTCTTATGGTAGTTCTTCACATAGGAATATTCGCACACCCAGATCGAATAATCGGACATTGGCTCGTTTCCTTCCTTTTCGGCTTTTGTCTTTTTCGGCCGGCGGTTCAGCGTCCGCAGGAGCAGCAGGCATGGGAGAGGTCCACCATGGCGAACCCCGCCTTTTCGGCAGTGGCGGCGCTCAGATGCGCGTAGGCACGGCGCACATGGCGGGAGATGGTGTCGAAGGCCGCCTCGTTGTCGACGCGCGGGCGAAGCTCAGAGAACGTTCCCAGCGCGAGACCCGAAAAAGCATGCGCAGCGACGATCTGCGCGCGGTGCGGCTGCAACGCATCGGGGGCGATCAGCGCCTTGATGCGCCCCTCCGCCTCGCCCCAGCGGCGCCGGCAACTCTCGAGCTCGTTGAGGCTGGCCACCTCGGACGAGGCGGTGAGCTGCGCCAGGATCATCAGCCCGGCCAGCTGGCCGACGATGCGGCGAAGATCCTCGAATACCGGTCGGCACTCGGCGGCGTAACGGGCCGCCGCATCCGAGCCGAGCAGCGGCGCCAGATCGTCCGGACCGGCGACCGGCACAGGCAACGGCCCTTCGGCGAACAGCGCGCAATCCGGGCGGTGCACGTTCGCCAGACGGTCGAAAAGAGCGGTTCGCTGCATGGTCATGCGATCCCTCCATCGCGCCGGCGTGTGGTGTTCCGTTCGATCAGCCGTCCCGGCGGCAGCCGCAGGATGTGCGGATCCTGCCTGCGGTCGACCGCCAGTTCACGGGCGAGGCTGACGGTCGCCGCCATCATCCCGTCCAGCGGTTGCGCCACCGTTGTCAGCAGATGGGAGGGCCAGCCGGCCATGGTGATGTCGTCGAAGCCGACCACCGAGATGTCGTCGGGCACCCGAAACCGGCCGCTTTCCTGCACCCCGGCGATGAAGCCGATGGCGACGATGTCATTCGCGCAGAACACCCCGTCGAGCGGGCGTTCGGCGCTCGCCGCCGCGAGCCCGGCGGCATAGCCGGCCTCGTAGCTGAAGCGACCGGCCTCGATCACGACTGGCGGCGCGAAGCCGCGTTCCGCCGCCCGGCTGCAGAAGCCCCTGTGCCGCTCCACATTGGTGGAGGCGCCGGGAAAGGCGGAGACATAGGCGAGGTGCTTGTGGCCGCTGTCGATGAGATGATCTGCGGCCAGACGGCCGCCCGCCTCGTTGTCGCAGGTCACGCCGAACCCGAGGCCGTCGGCGGAAAGGCGGTTGAAGAAGATGCACGGCGCCCCGGCGCCCTCGCATTTCTCGCGGGCATGCGAGGCCATGTTCGCGGCAAGCACGATGACGAGGTCCGGCTGATAGGTCAGCAGCAGGTCGACCGCATCATCGATCTTCTCCGGCTGGTTGGCTGCGGCGAGCATGACGTTCATGCCCGCCTCCTGCAGCATCGCCGTCATCTCGGTCATGACTTCGGGGTAGAACGGGTTGGTCAGGTCGGCGACCACCATGCCGACGATCTGGGTCTTCTTGGTGATCAGGCTCTGGGCGAAGGGATTGGGGCGATAGCCGAGCGCGGTGGCGCGCTCCAGCACCAACCGGCGCGTTTCCGGGGCGACGACCGCGTCCGGGTAGAAGGCCCGCGAGACCGTCGAGACCGACATACCGAGATCGCGCGCGAGGTCCTTCACGGTCACCCTGCGTCCCTTGTCCCGTTGTGCGTCGCTCAAAGCCTGTCTCCTGTCTCACCACCGCCGGCGATCGACTCGCTGCGGCAGGAAAGCAGATTCGTTCGGTACCGTGATATGGCGATACCCCGTTCGCGCATCTGAGGCCGCCCGGCGCCTGCAGGAGCCGGGCGGCAGTTCGTACGGGTTCAGTTCACCGTCGGGGCGATCTTGGTGAGCTTGTACTGGTCCGCGGCCGCCTCGCAATGCGAGCAGTTGATGCCCGGCTCGTTGGCGGCCTTCACGATCTCGGCCGGCAGCGGCTGGATGGTCGCGCCCTTCACCGGGGTGCCGTTCAGAGCCGAGTCGATATTCAACTCGGGCAGCAGCACCGGATTCAGCACTTCGGTGACGAAGGAGGACGGTACGCGATCCTTCGGGAAGACGTTGCAGCCGTTCTCGAACTTGTCACCCGAGCACAGCTTGACCTTGTCGGCGGGAACCCACGGCAGCGGGTATTCGATGTTGGTGGGCTTGAGCTCGCGCTTGCCGGTGAGGATTTCCATCATCAGCTTGAAGGCATAGCCCGACTGCGCCGGCGGCGAGCCGGCCGAAACGCCGGTCAGCCCCTTCGCCTGCATGGCCGGATCGGCGAGGGCGAGGCGGAAGCCATTGGAGTTTTCGCCGGTGACCGGCACGAGATTTCCACCCTTGTCGAGCAGCGCCTGGATGGCGCCGTATTCGCCCGCCTGAGCCCAGATGCCCTGGACGTCGGGGTGCGCGGCGAGTGCCTTGGCGGTCTCCTGCTGGGTCGTGCGGTCGTCCCAGTACGAGTAATACTCGGACACCACCTCGATGCCAGGATACTTGGCGAAGATGTGCTTGGCGCCGTCGGTGTGGCGCTGGTCGACCGAGTTGCCGGGCACGCCGCGCGACAGGAAGATCTTGCCCTTGCCGCCCAGCGAATTGACCAGCGCCTGCGCCGAGTTCTCGCCGAAGCCGGAGGACAGATAGCTGACATTGTAGGCGCAGTTTTCAGTGACGGTGGCGTCGTACATGAAGAACAGCACGCCCTGCTCGCAGCCGCGCTTGATGGTGCGGTTGAGCGCGGTGGCGGAGATCGGGAAGCTGACAATGCCGTCGGCGCCGGCGTCGATCATGCTCTCATAGGCGGAAATCTGCGCCTGCGGGTCGGCACCGGAGATCACCTCCTTCAGCTCGACCATGTCGTTATAGGGCGGGGTGGCCGCCAGGGCCTTGACGATGTTGGCGGCCTCGGACTGCCAAGCATTGCCCGAGTAGCTGAGGCTGAGATAGATCTTGTACTTCTTTCCGTCCTTTGGGCCTTCGGCCTGTGCAGGCTGGATCGCCCCCATGCAGGCTGCCCCAAGCAACAGGGCTGCGGTCGCGGTCTTGAGCAGCGTCGATATCATCGTCGTTTCCTCCTGGTCGTTTTGCGTGTTCTTGTCGTTCGTCTCGCTCGCCTGGGATCAGCGCCACAGAGAGCCGAGTTTCTGGAAAAGCTCCTCGCGCAGCAGCAGCAGCGCCACGAGCACGATGGCGCCCTCAATGATGGTGCGCAGGCCGAATTCGAGGCCGATGGCGGAGATGATGGTCCCGAGCGTGGTCAGCAGGATCGCCCCGCCGACGGTACCGAGAAACGTCCCGCGCCCGCCGAGGATCGAGGAGCCGCCGATCACCACGGCGGCGATGGAAGGCAGCAGGTAGCTGTCCCCCATGCGCAGCGTCGCGCCATTGGAGTAGCCGACCAGCATGATGCCGACGAAGCCGGCGCTGATCGCGCTGACGACATAGGGCAGGATCCGCATCGCCGTGACCGGAGCGCCGGCGATGCGTGCCGCCTCCACATTGGTGCCGATGGCATAGAGATAGCGCCCGAAGATGGAGCGGCTCTGGAACAGCCAGCCGAAAAGCACGAAGGCGACGAGGAACACCACCGGCGTCGGCAGGCCGAAGAGATGGCCCTTCATCAGAGCAAGCGCAGCGTCCGGCGCGGACCCGCGCGGCGTGCCGTTGGTGTAGCCAAGCAGCACCGAGGCGACGATGATCGACATCGCCAGCGTCATGATGAAGGGCGGCACTCGCAGCCAGACGATCCCGGCGGCGGAGAGGAAGCCGACCGCTCCGCACACCAGCAGCACGACCGGCAGCAGGTACCAGGCACCGGGATCGGTGGCACCGACCCAATTCGTGGCGAGAATGCCGCCGAGCGTCACCACCGCCGGCAGCGAGAGATCCAGCCCGCCGGAAAGGATGACGAGCCCCTGGCCGAAGGACAGCACCACCAGAAAGGAGCCCAGCACGAGCACCGTCTCGACCTGCGACCACGAGCCGAGCGACGGGCTGATGAAGCGAGCGCCCAGGAGCAGCACGACGCACAGGACGGCCACCGTAAGGGTGCTGATGGTCTCGGCGCCGATGCGGGCGCTCCTGCGCGTATCGGCGGCCTGCACGAAGCGGCTTTCGGAGATCGGATTTTCGTTCATGACCCTCATTTCCGTTCTCCGATCCGCGTCAGCAGCCCGCTGAAGACCACCGCTACGACCAGCACCACGCCCTGGAAAAGGCCCGTGTAGAAGGAGGACACGCCGCTGGAGAACAGCACTTTCTGCAGCAGGGTGAGCGTCGCGGCGCCCATGACGGAGGCGAAGAGGCCGCCGCGTCCGCCGCTCAGCGACGTTCCCCCGAGCGACACGGCGGCGAAGGACAGCAGCAGCAGCGGCGTTCCGGAATTGGGATTGCCGGTCGCCGTCTGCGCGCTCAGCATCATTCCGGCGAGGCCGTAGAGCATGCCGGCGCCGACGAAGGTGATGAAGCGGGTGCGCCGCACATTGACGCCGGAGAGCGCGGCGGCGGGCTCGTCCGCACCGATGGCATAGAGCGCGATCCCGTAATCCGTCCGCCGCATCAGCAGCCACAGCCCGACCACTGCCGCGACGACCATCCCCGAGACCGGAATTATGCCCCACAGCCGCCCCGTCAGCTCGTCGGCGATCCAATCCGAGACAGCCCCGCCCGGCGCATTAAGGATCACCAGCGCAATGCCCTGGCAGATGATCATCGTCGCCAGCGTGGCGGCGATGGACTGGAGCCGGAGATAGGCCACCAACCAGCCGTTCACCACACCCACAACACCGCCGATGGTGAGGCAGAGCAGCATCGAGAGCAGCGCCCCGCCCGGCCCTTCCATGGGATAAACGGCCAGCACGACGTTGCTGAGCGAGATCACGCCTGCGATCGACAGGTCGAAGCCCCGGCTCAGCACCACCAGCGTCTGCCCGGCTGCCGCCAGCGCCAACGGAGCCGTGTTGTTCATCAGCGCAGCGATGGCGTAGGTGTCCAGAGCGCGCGGCTGCTGGTAGGCGTAGAGCGCATAGAGCAGCACATAGAGCCCGAGGATCAGGCCGGCGCCATGCGTCAGCCGCCAGAGCGGGTGACGCGGGGCCGGGCCCGAGCGGACAGCGGGAGGGGCGGACCCGGACGCGTCCGTGCCTGCAACAGCGCTCATCGGACATTCTCCGCGGCGACGGGACTGGGGGTGGCGGGGGCGACGGGCGGACGACCGGCCGGCGGGCGCGCGCCATGACCGATCATCGCCGCCACCAGCTTCTGTTCGGCGATGTCGTCGCCTTCCAGCTCGCAGAAGACCTTGCCGCCATAGAGAACCAGACAACGATCGGCGAGCTGGACGATCTCCGACAATTCCGAGGAATAGAACAGCACCGAACCGCCGCGCTCGGCGAAGGCACGTATGGCGGCATAGATCGATTCCTTGGTGCCGACATCGACGCCCCGCGTGGGGTCGAACAGCAGCAGCGTGCGTGCACCGGTGGCCAGCGTGCGCGCCATCAGCGCCTTCTGCTGATTGCCGCCCGACAGGTCGCCGATCGCGAAGGCGAGATAGCGCGGGTTCAGCGCCACCTCCTGCGCCGCGGGCTGCGCGGCCTTCTCCTCATCGTGCCGGCCGACCAACCCCGCCCACCCCACGCGCGGCAGGAACGGCAGCACCACGTTGGTCGCGGCCGACAGACCCGCGAGGATACCCTCGGTCTTGCGCTCTTCCGGGAGGTAGCTGATCCCGGAGCCGCAGCGCAACGCCGCGCGCGGGCTGCGATAGGCCGCCGTCTCGCCGTCTATACGGATCGCACCGCCGGCGGGCGTCTCCAGTCCAGCCAGCAGGCGGAAGAGCCCGCGCTGCCCCTGACCTTCCAGGGCGGCGACACCGAGAATCTCGCCTTCCCCGAGTTGCAGGCTCACCCCGCGCAGGCCGTGTCCGATCAGATCCTCGGCGGCGAGACGCGCCGCGCTTGTCGAGCCCGCAACCCGCGCAGGCCGACGCGCATGCTCGACCCGGTGGCCGACCATCATCTCGAAAATGTCGCCATCGCTGGAACTGCCCAGGCCGACCGTGGCAATGGACCGGCCATTGCGAAGCACGGTCGCCGACGTGCAGATTTCCCGCACCTCGGCGAGGCGATGCGAGATGTAGAGAATGGCCACGCCACGCGAACGTGCCTTGCCGATTTGCTCGAACAGCCAGTCGGTTTCGGCGAGCGAGGCGGTCGGCTCGTCCAGGATCAGCACGCGGCCGGCATTCTCGATGGCGCGGGCGATCTCGATGCGCTGGCGCTCGGCGAGCGGCAGGTCGCCGACGCGCGCGGCCGGATCGATCCGCACGAGCCCGTGACGCTCCAGGATTTCCGCGCCGCGGGCGATGACATGGCGGCGCGAGACCAGCAGCGAGCCGCGCCGCGCGAGAGCGGGCAGAAGGAAATTCTGCGCCACACTCAAATTAGGAACCAGGCTCAGTTCCTGAAAGGCCGTGGCGACCTCGCTCCTGCGCGCATCCAGGATGGAGCGCGGCGCGTAGGTCTCACCATGCAACTGCATCTCGCCGCGAGCGGGAATCACTGCGCCGGTGAAGATGCGCACGAGAGTCGACTTGCCCGCGCCGTTTTCGCCGAGAAGCGCATGAACCTCGCCGGCCTTCAGAGCGATGTCGGCATGTTCGAGAGCGACGGTCGCGCCATAGGACTTGCTGACGCCGGAGGCGCGCATCTCGCGAGACAAGGGTTGCCGCTCCCCAGTGCCGGGGCGACCTGTGGCATCCGCCATTCTCTTTCCTCCCAGTACTCCCGAGCCGCTCCACTAACGGGAACGTTCTCTGAGAACGTTCCCATTGATGGCTGCCTTTCTGATCTCGGTCAAGCGCACTTGTTCGATTTTGTGGCTCAGGTCGGCGGCGAAGGCTTTTCGGGCACGCGCTTCGTCGTCGACGGTCTCCGGCGGGGAGTTCCATGCCTTGGGTCTCGGAGGCGCGTGCCGGCGGACGGCGCCTGGATGCGGCGCGCTACGCCGAACTCGCGAAGCCGAGCAAGCACGTGTCGCCGATGACATGCGGCGCGGTCGATCCCGGCCTGTTCGAGGCCGTCATCGCGATGACCAGTTAGAGTCGCCGCCGCTTCACCCCGACTTGGGGCGAGCTCTGAGCCGGATGACGGTGGGTTATCGCCGACAGCACAGCAGGGTGGAAAGTGAGGCGTAAAAAGCGGCCACCTATGAACTGCCTTCCAAAGTCCTGGGAGCCCTACCCCGCTATTTCGGGTCTCTCGCGCACTCTATCCCTTCCGTGACACCGAACGTTGGGTTCGGCCAAAGATGGGAGGTTCAGACGATGGCACTCAAGGATATCCTGCGCGGGCAACTCGGTTTTGGCGCAGCGCCCCTCGGCAACATGTTCCGGGACATCCCCGAGGCTGAGGCGCGCGCGACGGTCGAGGCAGCCTGGAACGACGGCATCCGCTACTATGACAATGCACCCTTCTACGGCGCGGGCCTCGCCGAAATCCGCATGGGCGAGGTGCTGGCCGGCAAGCCGCGGAACGACTTCGTTATCAGTACCAAGGTCGGACGCGTGATCCTCGACGAGATCGAGGACATCAGTGCGCGCGATCTCGGAGAGAAGGGCGAGGTCTTCAAGTATGGCCGCCCGAACAAGATCGTGAACGACTACTCGGAAGACGCCACCTATCGGTCCATCGAGGACAGCCTCAAGCGCCTGAAGGTCGACCATATCGATATCGCCTTCGTCCATGACGTGGCGCAGGACTTCTATGGCGACGAATGGCTCGGCCGGTTCGAGGAAGCGCGTAAGGGCGCCTTCCGCGCCCTCGACCGCATGCGCGACGAAGGCGTCATCAAGGCCTGGGGGCTGGGCGTCAACCGGGTCGAGCCGATCGAGTTGCTGCTGGCACTGGAGGAGCCGCGCCCCGATGGCTTTCTCCTGGCTGGGCGCTACACGCTGCTCGACCATGAACGCGCCCTGCAGCGCGTGATGCCTTTAGTCCAGCAACGTGGCCTCGGCATCGTGGTCGGTGGACCCTATAGCTCGGGCGCACTCGTCGGCGGACCCAACTTCGAGTACGCCCCCGTGACGCCCGCCATGAGCACCCGCATCGCGGAGATCAAGGCCATCGCGGACCGCCACGGCATCTCTATGAAGGCGGCCGGGCTGCAGTTTGCGCTCGCCCATCCTGCTGTCGCCGCCGTCATTCCCGGTGCCAGCCGCCCGCAGCGGATCGCCGAGGACGGCGCCGCCCTGCGCGAGACCATCCCGGCAGCGTTCTGGGCCGAACTGCGCGAGCGCAACCTCGTCAATCCGGCGGCGCCGCTCCCCGGCGTCGGCTGACACTTCGATCCGATCGCCCGCCACCGCGTCCAAGGCTCCCGCCTCGGACGCGGTGGCATTGCGTGCAAGGGGGACATCGCGTGAAGCGCCTAGCGGTTCTCCAGAAATCTTTGCATGCGCGGCACGGCGAAATCCAGGAACGCCCGGACGCGGGCGGGCAGAAACTGCGCGCCCCGGAAGAGAGCATGGACATCGTCCGTGACACCGAGGTCGCTATCGGCGAGAAGCTCCACCAGTTCTCCCCGGGCGATGGGCTCGCGCAGATGGTAGTCGGCGAGCCTGATGATGCCGACGCCGGCAATCGCCATGCGGCGGAGCGTGTCGCCGTTGTTGACGAGCAGGGACCCGCTCAGCATCCGCTCAACAATCCGCCCGCCCTCACGCATGGGCCAGACCGGCATCGCCCGGCGGAAATTGAAGCCGAGACAGTTGTGGTGGATGAGGTCCTCCGGCGTGACGGGCGTGCCGTGGCGCGCGAGATAGGCCGGAGAGGCGACGATGCGCCGCCGTGTCTCGCCGATCTTGCGCGCCATCAGATTGGAATCCATGAGCTTGCCCACCCGGATCGCCACATCGGTGCGATCGAGATAGAGGTCGACGACCTCGTCCGAGAGGGAGAGATCGACGATCACTTTCGGGTAGGCCTCGAAGAAGGCCGGCAGGATCGGCTCCAGGGCCGCAGAGCCGAAGCTGACCGATGAGGTCACGCGGACCACGCCCTCGGCCTCGGCACCGCCCTGGGCGATCTGCTGCTCGGTCTCGTCGAGTTGGCCGAGCAGGGCCTGGCTGCGCTCGTAATAGAACTGCCCCTCCCCCGTCAGTGCCAGACGGCGGGTTGACCGCTCGATCAGGCGCACCCCCAGCCGCGATTCCAGGCGGGCGATCAGCTTGGAAACCGTAGACGGCGTCATCAGCATCAGGCGAGCCGCTTCAGAAAAGCTCCCCGCCTCCACGACGCGAACGAACACCATCATCTCGCCAGCGCGATTGTCCATTCCGGGCCTCTGATCTGGATTGCTCGAACGGGCGGACCTAACACGCCCTGAGGCCTTCCGTCCCGCGATCTGTGAAGCAATCTCCAAAATCCCGTGAAAGGCCGCCGTCTAATCAGCGGGACGGGGCCATGCGATCTCAGCCGTGACGGCCACGCCCATCGGCTCGGCCCGCAGCGAAAGGATCGCAGACATGTGCACCTCCCCCACTGCCGTCCTTCCGGTCGATGTCGATCGTTCCTCGCCCCGAAAGCAAACCCGGGACGCCTCCGCCGATCGCGGCGGCACCTGGACGCTCCTCGCCCTCGCCTTGGGGAGTTTCGTGATCGGCACGTCGGAATTCGCGAGCATGGGCATCATCCAGCTCTTTTCCGAAGGTCTCGGACTTACCGTGCCGCAGGCAACCGGCGCGATCACCGCTTATGCCTTCGGCGTGGTCGTCGGCGCTCCCCTGGTCACCCTGACCGCCGCCCGGCTCAATCGCCGCGCGCTGCTGCTGGCGTTGATGGCCCTGTTCATGGTCGGCAATCTGCTGTCGGCAGTGGCAAGCGACCTCGGCTGGCTGATGGCGGCGCGGTTCATCAGCGGCCTTCCGCAGGGCGCCTATTTTGGTGCCGGCGCCGTGGTCGCGGCCCATGTGGTCGGCGCCGGACAGGCGGGCCGGGCCTTCGCCATCGTCATGACGGGGCTGACGGTCGCCACGATCTTCGGCTCGCCGTTGGCCACCTTCATGGGGCAGACCCTGGGATGGCGCGAGACCTACCTAGCCGTGGCGCTTCTCGCCGCCCTTGCCTTTGCGGCCCTCTGGCAGTGGGTGCCGCGCACGTCGGCGCTGGATGGGGTGCCGGTGATCCAGGAGCTATCGGCGCTTCGCAACGTGTCTGTGTGGGGCATGATGATGGTCGCCGCCATCGGTGTCGGCAGCATCTTCGCCGTCTACACCTTCATCGGTCCCATCGTTACGGACGCCGCTGGCTTGCCCGCTGCCATGATCCCGATCGCGTTGGGCGCCTTTGGGCTGGGCATGACGGCCGGCAATCTGTTCGGTGGTTGGCTTGCGGATCGCCATCAGGCGCGGGGGATCGCGGTTGGCTATGGCAGCGCGCTGGTCGTGATGGCCGGGCTGGCCATCGGTGGCACGTCAGTCTGGCTGCTGCTGCCGGGTCTCTTCGGCGTGGGAGCCGCGATGATGGTGGCGATCCCCACCATTCAGGTGCGCCTCACCACATTCGCTCCGGAAGCCCCGACCTTGATGGGCGCGATGAACCTCGCATCGCTGAACGCTGCCAATGCGCTGGGCGCCTGGAGCGGCGGGCTTGCCATTGACGCGGGCTTTGGCCTCCTCTCGGCAGTCTGGGCCGGATTTGGCCTCACGCTCGCCGGTCTCACTGTGTTCGGCCTCACGCTCCTGGGGCGGGGTTCGCACAGGCCTTAGACCGATATTCGTGCTCTCGCTCCGGTGAAACGACCGGGATTGAATGCACCGCTGGTCAGCAGAGACCTGTTCGATGACTGGGCGGGGGCGCGAGCACGAGGAGCAGCCGACCTGCGTCGCCTATAACACGCCTTCCAAATTCGTGAGATCTCTGCCTGCCCGTTGAGGATCTCTGGCGCGCTCGATGCTTTTCCGGACGCGGAACGTTGAGAGGAAGCAATCCGCTCGGTTAGCAACGGTCGCGGTCCGCAAGCGGGCGTTTGAGATGGGGCAGTCGGCGTCGCGCCCATCCGGACGTTGGTAGATCGCCAAGGATGTGGCCTTGAAGCAGCGCCGATCGGGCTGGATGGTCCATGGCGGGAGGCGGAACGCTTTCAGCCGAACCGGGATTGCGCGTGTCCGCTTGCTGCACTCCGCCGCCGCTCCTCCGTCTCACCTTATCCGTTTGACCTTCAGTCGGCGGCATGCCTGCCGCTTGAAGCCCAGGCCGCGCGCCAGCCTTGCCTGCACAGATACAGGATCTGAGCGGTCAAGCCGACGACGAGCATGACGAAGAGGGTGGCCAGAGCGCCGAGGAGGAGCGGTGACTTCGGATCGGTGACGAGCGGATGGCCATCCGGCACGCGACGAAGTGTTTCGCTGACGCTCGGCACCATCAGGAGAAATGTCGTCAGGGTGAGGAAAATCGTTTCGACGTAGGTGCCGACGC
>JAEZMP010000261.1 GCA_023442215.1 Pseudomonadota bacterium | reverse complement strand
AACCCGCCCGGGCTGACGGCTCTCCGGGCCGCACCACAGTGCCCCCGCCCTGGGCCCGGAGAGACACCGATCAACGAAAAATGCCGGGGAATGACCCCCGGGTCTCTCAAGACCCCGCCTCCGGCCGAAGACACAAGGAACCGCGCCCGATGACCCAGACGCCTTCAGCTGCTCCCGCGCGACTGGCGGATGATGACGCAAACTAAGCAATCAGGCGGCAGGCGGCAGATCGGAACAAGGCAGGGCGCGGATTGCGGAGATCGCATGATCCTGCAGGGAGAGCCTGGAGCAGAGCGCGTCGATCTCGGGCTGTTGCTCGGCTGTGAGGGCGGCAAGATACAGGCGATAGCGCTCAAGGAACGCCCGTTGATCGGTCGTCTTCCGATTACGGTAGCCGGTCTGCTTCGGCTGCAGCTGGGGCATCAGCGAGGCCATTTCGTGCCGGATCTGGCGCTCGATCTTCTCGAGCTGGCGCTGGGTCTGCCGGCGTGCTTCCTCCATGCGGGAAAGGCGGGCGCGGGTGTCGACTGCGACGGTCATGACGCCCACCCGAGGAAGCTCGAGGGGCCGCCATAGACGGCATGACGATCGGGATCGATCACGAAGCCGAAGCGGCCGGACACGTACTCGTTGGAGGGAACGAGAAAGCGACGATGTCCCGCCCGTGGTTCGCGGCGACCTCCCAGCGTCGCGAGGCATTCGACCAAGCCTTCATGATACCTGGACCTGATTGCCGAGATCACGATCCATCTGTCGGCGTTGTCGGCTTCGAAGCTGCGACGATCCTTCTCGCGGGAGTCTCCAGGACCGAGGATCGTTCCGAAGATGGCCTCCCACTCGTCCGGCCAGTAATCCTTCATGGTGCGCTCGGCACAGCGGCGTTCGTAGCTGGTGAAAAGATGCGGGAAGGTGATGGCAACGATCGCCCACCCGCAATCCTCCTCGTACCACCCACCTTCAGACCGAAGCCTCTTATGGACGACGGCATTGCGGTCCTTCGACAACTGGAACCCGCCGTGGCTCGCCGTCGAGTGGCTGACAACACCCTCGGCGTAGACGGTCGCGCACTGCGACGGTCCCCATGGTGTATAGAGGTCGCTGTGCTCGGAGCGCCGCGCGAGCGCCTTCAGCTCTCGGCGATGCTCTGCCTCCTCGGTCATCCACCGCCAGAATGCCGCTTCGTCCTGGATGAGACCGTGACGGGAGCAGAAGTGTTTCGCCCGCGCCTGATCGAGCGGGCACTTCAGGCGCGACGCGCTTGCGATGTGGTGCCGCCCGTTGCCGGCGGGCAGCATTGCGTAGGCGACATCTCCGAGCTGGGCGACAAGGAAGCCGTCGGCGGAGACGCCGAAGGCAACCGTCGACATGGGGACATCCGAAACCGATGTCATGGAGGGAAGAGGAGCGCTCATGCCGCCCTCCCTTCGGCGAGTTTCTTCGTATGCCGCGCCGGAGGGCGCGGGGTGCCGTCGGACCAGGCGATGATCGAGCCGAGGGGCGCATGGAAGGCGAGAAGTGCGGACATGATGTCCTCCTGTTCGTGATCGTGGAAACGAAAGCGCCGCCGGAAGGTCCGGCGGCGGGGGCAAGGGGTTCGGAAGAGACGTTGGGGGGACGCTATTCAGCGGCTTCGCGGAAGCTCTCGTCGACGTCGTCGAGATCGCCCTCCTCCGGATCGAAATCGCGGGCCGGTTCGATGCGCTCGTCACCGTCGAGTTCGTCCTGGTCGGCCGGCGTTCCGTCATCGTTGGCCGCGGCGACGCTGTAATCCTTGAGCCAACCGCTCAGGGCCGCGGCACCGGGCGCGAACAGCGCCGAGGCGTGGACGAAGCGGGCATCGCTGAAGTGCTCGACCAGGGCGGCGCGGGTATCCTTGACGCGCTGGCGCGGCAGGACCGATGCCTCCTTGCACGCGGCTTCGAGCGCCGGGCGCGACAGGCAGGACAGGAAGTCCTCCGTACCCATGTTCGGCAGGAAGCCGTCGGCACCGATCGTGCTGCCGGCGACGAGAGCGAGAATGCCGGACTTCGTCGCGTTCTCCCGGCACGACAGCACGTCGATCAGCACGCCGCGGACCGCAACGCGCAGCGTATCGCGGTCAAACGCGAGGTTGCCCGCCTGGTCGAACAGCGCCGCCGCGTGCCGGCCGAAGCGCCGCATGTAGCCGAATGCGCCACTCGCGCCGGAATTGACGCTGACGTTCTGGCCGGCGAACGCGAGCACCAGCAAGGCCATCAGCATGTCGTCCTCGATCGGGGCGCGCGACAGCGCTTCGTGGAGCGCATCGGTGCGGAGGTCCCCGACCATCTCCACGCCTCTGCGGGTCACGTCGGGGCGAGACGTCACCGGCATTGCGTTGTCATCAGCACCGGAACCGGCCTTACCCTTGTCCTGCTTCTGCTCAGGCATTCGGTAATGCACGGTCTGCACCTTACCCTCGCGATCGAGGTACATGGCCGTGTGGTCGGTCTTGCCCGGCTTGCCGTGGATGCGCTCCGCCTTCTTCGGCAGCTCGAGCTGCCCGTGGGCGCTCAGCTCGGCGATGATGCCTCTCTTCGGCAGGTGCTGGGCCATCCACTCCTGCTGCGCGCCGAGGAAGGCCTCGACCTGAGTGGTGTAGCGGGAGTCCTGGTCTGCCGGCGCGAACAGGTCCTCGACCCATTCGATGCCGTAGGCCTGCGCGAGATCGTCGCCGAACGACGCATTGCGCGCGAACATGCGCTTCTTCGTCAGAGCGTTGGCGACCGTCCACCAGGTGACCTGCTTTTCACCCTTCTTCGGCTTGTGCACCTTCCAGACTTCGCGCTGCTCCTCGAGCGGAGCGGCGGCGATCGTGCGCAGATACCGCTCCTCGGGCATATCACCCTTGGCCATCTGCTCAAGCATGGCCGGCAGGATGTTTGCCAGCAGCCGCAGCTTGCGGACGTGGCGCACCGGCAGTGCCAGGGCGCCGGCAACCGCCTCCTCAGTCCAGCCGAGCGACACCAGGCGTTCGATGGCGCGCCACTGGTCGACAGCGTTGAGCGGCTCGCGGGCCACGTTCTCGATCATCGAGCGCATCGCGCCCTTGTCCTCGGCGGCGTCGACCACCAGGACGTCGATCTCCTCGAGTCCGGCCGCGATGCACTGGGCGACGCGGCGATGCCCGGCATCGATGACGTAGCTGTTGCCGGCGGTCGGGTTCGACACCACAACCGGCGGCTGGATGAGGCCGACCGTCTTGATCGAGGCCAGCATCAGGGCGTCGGCTTGCGGGCTCGCCTCGGTCTGTCGCGAGCGGTCCGTGTTCGGCGTAAGCGCGCGGGGATCGACTTTCAGAAGCTGCATGGGTCTACTCCTTTGGTGGGCCGTGGAGCGGCTCCCTCCTGTCCGCTCCAGTCTTCTTCCTGAAGACCCCCACCGAAGCGCGGAGCGGGTGGGCCGGCGCAAACGCGCCCTCGCATCCCTGCCTGTCCGGACAAGCGGGGCCTTGGCCCTGCGCAGGACGACGGGCCGGGGTGCGAACAGGGGGCGTTTGAGTGTGCGCCGACGGCCCGCTCGCTCTGCGAGCGGGTTCCATTTCTTCCCGTTCTGTTCAGTCTCTGTTTTTCTTTTCTTTGGTGACGTTGAAGCGTTGCCGGCCTGTCGATCCGAGATCAGTGCGATCAGGCTGCAACGGCTGGCGCCGGTTCTGCACCCTCGATGTCGGACGCAAGCGCCGC